>DUUN01000676.1 GCA_012841535.1 Gallicola sp.
CTACATTGATGGGTAAAAAAACAATATCATCATATCTTAATCCAGTTGCTTTTAATATATTTTCTATTATAGGAACATCTGGAAAGGTTCTATATGCTTCATAGTTTTTTACAGTATCAACGCTTACACCATATTTAACTGCAGCTTCTGGGATAGTCCAATTATTATTTACTCGCAGTCCTTTTAATGTAAATTTTCTTTTGTCGTCCATTTTTATACCTCCTTGTAAGTCTATATTATAATATAATCGACTTAATGTCAATAGTAAATTACTCTTTTACCATACTTTTTTACATTTGTAGTTGATTTCTTTGCGTTTTAGCCGTATAATAGGGTCTGAGGAGGAACTATATGAACTGTAAACATTTTAAAAGGAGATCTAAAAATTATAAATATTATCTATATTGTACTAAATTAAAAAAAGAAATAACATTTGATGATTGTAAAGGTTGTGAATATAAAGAATATAAAGAAAGAAAACCTATCAAGGTATCTAAACCCATTAAAAAGGTATCAAATAAGCGAGTTACAGTAACAAAACATACTTACGAGTATGTATATACCCGAGATGGTGGAAAATGCGTATTATGCTACTCTAATCAACAATTACATTTGCATCACTTAAACGGGAGATCTAAGTTACTTACTAATGATGTAAATAACTGTGTAATGCTTTGCAATAATTGTCACCACAATAAAGTCCATAAAAACAACAAGCACTGGAGACCAATTTTAAACAATTACATCGCAAATAAAAAGACCTAGTCATTAAGACTTAGGCTTTTTTAGTGGTGGTCTAGGTGGGTAAACCCTCGCCCTATACTCTTCTCTGCTAATTCTTCGCTTCTTTTTCATATTTCCCCCTTGGGTTAGATATTATACATGGTTTTTCGCATAAATAAAGGGTTTCGACATAACTCGACAAAAGAAATTGCATAAATTTGAACAAAGTGCATAAAATATGTTGACAAGTGGTAACCACTATGGTAATATATTATTAACAGCAAGGGAAATAAACAAAATGTAGGGTAACCCCCTAAGGAGATAGAAAATGGCAAAGTATGATGTAACCCACCGTTGTGGACACACAGGAGAGATTGATTTATGGGGCAAAGGAAAAGACAGAGAATGGAAACTTAAAAACGCAGAAGGAAATTTATGTAAAGAGTGTTGGATCGAGCAACAAAAAGCAAAACCAGAAAACAAAGAATTATACATACACATAGAACCTCATTTTTTAGAAAAAGAAAACGGAGAAAAATTAGTATACTTATATTTTAGTGGAGCAACTTACGAAAATAAAGAAGCGATAAAAGAACTTGGATTTGTATGGGGTGAAGAAGAAATGCCTACAACTCCACCCGCTAAAAAAGTTTGGAAGAAAGTTATAACACAAAAAGAAGTAAAAGAAATTACAGTTAAAATAAAAGCACTAGGTGCTATACTTAAAAGATAAAAGGAGGAAAAATGATAGAAACTAGAACAGCAAGAATAAATATAAATAAAAC
>DUUN01000420.1 GCA_012841535.1 Gallicola sp.
CATCAGCTCCATTTTTTATTTGGAGGAGTTCCCGAGTTGGCTAAAGGGGACGGACTGTAAATCCGTTAGCTACGCTTTCAGTGGTTCGAATCCGCTCTCCTCCACCAATTTTTATTAGAAATTTAAAAATAGAATTATATGCGGAAGTGGCTCAGTGGTAGAGCATCGCCTTGCCAAGGCGAGGGTCGCGAGTTCGAATCTCGTCTTCCGCTCCAACAATAAAACACAGAGTATATTTCTGTGTTTTACTTATATGTACCATTAGCTCAGCTGGATAGAGCGTCTGGCTACGGACCAGAAGGTCAGGGGTTCGAATCCTCTATGGTACGCCAACAAAAAACACCTTAAAGCATTGATTTAATCAGCTTTACAAGGTGTTTTTGTTTTTGCCATATTTTCAATAATTCACTTAAATATGAGTAAATATTTCACGGTAGACGACAGGTAGACGACAAATTATTCAATACTTTTTATAGCTTTTTTTAATTCTTCGATTTCTGTATGGGTGTACACATTAGCGGTTAAGGAATAATCTGTATGTCCCATTAATCTAGATATGTATTCTTTATTAGATACATTTCTATTTAGCAAACTGGAAAAAGTATGCCTGCACTGGTGAGGACTTAATTTTTGTATTCCTAATTCTTCTAGTAATTTATAGTAAATATATTTTCTATAATAGTCTACACTCATTTTTCTTATTTGTTTAGGGAATGGAAATATATATTCGCTTTTAGATTTCATTCTTTCTTTAAAAAAGGGCATAATACGTGGATGAATAGGGAGTACTCTGTCTTTCCCTGCATCAGTCTTGATACCGTGTCTAAATATGCCGTTTTCCTCATCTATATGGAACTTAGTGAGTGTTAACATCTCCTACAAGGACAGCTCGATAAAGATACATTGGATATATTAAACGATATAAGGGGCAATGCAGATGTTTATTTAACCAATGTTATCGAGAATACTTTAAGGGAGAGTAAAAGTAATGTTGTAAAGCCACTCAAGGCAGGTATGAGTATTAATAAAGTAGACAAGGCGGGTTAATTTTCGCCTATTATTTTATGTTCAAATGCTTGACACGGATTCAATACGTGTTATAATAGTAATTGTCATTAGTTAGTTTCTTTAGTATTTAGTTTCTTTATTTAGTTTTCTTTTGTCATTGTTGTGTACGTACACAGGAGGAACTAATATTGAGCAACGAAAGCAAAAGAGTTATTAAAATGTTGATGGACGATGGTTGGGAATTAGTTAACGTGGTTGGTAGCCATCATCAATTTAAACATCCCTTTAAAACGGGAAAAGTAACTGTTCCTCATCCTAAAAAGGATTTACCGAAAAGAACAATCAAGAGCATTTTAAAACAAGCTGGTTTAAATTAAATCAGCTTTGAACTCTCTAATTGACAAGGAGGAGAAAGGAATGGAAAACATCAATATAAAAGCCGTATTAACAATAGAAGATGAATTATATTATATTTATTTTCCTGGCATAGACATGAACGAAGTATACGGAGAAAGTCTTGATGATGCTATTGAGGTTGCGCAAGAAAGTTTAGGAATGTATATTGTAGACCTAGAAAATAATGGAGAAGAGTTTGTAACAGAAGATGTGAATGTTAAACTTGAAGAAGGACAAAGTATAATCTATATTAATATATGGATGCCATATCAAAGATCTAGGGTTGAAACAGTTTATAAGAAAAAAACGTTAACTATACCTACTTGGTTAGATATATTAGCAACACAAAAAAAGATTAATTTTTCTAGCGTTTTGGTTGGCGCTTTAAAGAAAGAATTAGGTTTAAATTAACATAACATTGTATAAATTACCTTGATAACTTGAGATAGAAAAAGTTATAGCACTTTGCATTTTTTGCGAGGTGCTTTTTGTTTTAATAATTTATTTAAGCGATAAAAAGTCATTAACTACCAAATCAAGCCATAGTTTAGTACCTCTTTGTTGTTAAAGGCGATTGTACGGCGATTTTGAAGGAAATGGCTATATAGAGATTTATGAGTGAGGATTAGATAAAATCAGGAAAAATAAAGTGTTTTTTATTTTATTTGATCTACTTTTTGTCAGGGAACTCATATATTGACAAATGATATCTTTATGATTATAATTGGGCTATTAGCCAAACGAGTTTGACAAAATAAAATAAACGTGAAATAAAAAAACAAGGGAGAAATATATACATTTTCTCCCTTAAATTATTTAAATAGAAATAGAGGGTTGAATTGTGGATGATTTAAAAAAACTATTAAAACTAATGAACTTTTCGCCTAAAGACGGAAGCTTAGGGATATATTATAAAACTTATAATAAATTTGATTATACAATAGAAGTAGATTTTGAGAACAAAAAAATAAAATACCAAGATGAATCAAAAATAGAAGATGAACAAATAAAACTAGGAGATAAAACGACTAGTAATTTTTCTAATTCTGAAAATTTTGTAGTATTGGAATGTATTAATAGATTGATAGAAAAGGGATATAATCCAAAAGATATATATTTGGAATATGTATGGCCTTTAGGAAGAAAATTAAAAGGGAAGTTAGACATTCTTGTTTTTAAAGAATCTAAAGCGTATTTAATGATAGAGTGTAAGACTTGGGGAAAAGAATATAGTAAAGAAAAACAAAATACTATAAAAAACGGCGGACAAATATTAAGTTATTATGCACAAGATAGAAATACAGAGTTTTTATGTATATATACGTCGAAGGTCGAATCTAATAATATACAATATGAAAATTCTATTATTAAAATTAATGATAATTGGAAAAATTTAGCTAATATGGAAGAGATACATACACATTGGAATAAAAACTTTTTTGACAGTGGAATTTTTGAAGAAGATAGTACTGTGTATAATATTAAAACTAAAAGTTTAACCTTGAAAAAATTGAAGGATTTAACAGCGCAA
>DUUN01000285.1 GCA_012841535.1 Gallicola sp.
AGTATTTTCCTAATCAATTGCATAGTAAAATACTTTGATTCAATTAGCTATTTGCTTAGCCTATAGGTTAGTACTATTTTTTTCATATCTTTGGGATAATAAATAAGGAAGTACTGTGGGTTTTTTGTATTATTTTATCACCGAGCTCTCCTTATAGAATAACATAATTACTAATAAAATAATACACTTAAAAATTTAAGATATGAAATATAAGAAAACAGTAAAAATTGAAGGTTGTTTTAATTATTTGGGCTAGATACCAAGCTATGAGTTACCCAAAGGAGTTTTAAACAAAGGTATTACAGGCTGTGGTGCTACAACAGTAGCTTTAACTGACAATAATCATACAATAATTTGTAGTCCCAGAATCCAACTCCTGAAAAATAAAAAAGACCAGTTTCCTGATTCTCTCCTTGTTGTTGGTGGAGTCTACCATGATGAAATACAAAATTATTTAGAAGAATAGCCAATACCTAAAATTTTAATTACTTACGATTCCTTCCACAAGTTAAATGATTGCATTATTGATAAGTCGAAATTTAGAGTAGTTGTTGATGAATTTCACTATTTATTACAGGATGCATCTTTTAAATCTGAAGTAGGTCTTGAACTTCTGAATAATCTAAAAATATATCCTTATGTAACCTATCTATCTGCAACACCAATTTTGGATGAGTATATTGACAAAATAGATTTTTTCAATGATATACCATACACAAAATATGAATGGGAAAATGCTGAAAAGCTTGAAGTTATTAGGATAAAAAGCAATGATCCAATTAATGCTGCAATTCGTATTGTAAGGCAATATCAAATAGAAGATTACCCAAAAGTACAATTAAATACTGGCGAATGGATAGAATCGAAAGAATGTGTTATATTTCTTAATTCAGTGAAAAATATAGCCAGGATCGTAAAAAATTGTAATCTCTCTCCAGATGAAGTAAATCTAATTCTTGGTAACTCTGAAGACAATGATAAATCAATTTCTCAATTAGGGAAAGGTTTTACTAGAGGCAGTCTGCCTTTAATAGGTGAAAAACATAAGAAATTTACATTCTGCACATCAACTGCATATGCAGGTTGTGATTTTTATTCCGAATGTGCATCTACATTTGTAATTAGTGATATGAAGAGATTGAACACAACTATTGATATTTCAACTGATTTAGTTTAGATAGCAGGGAGGTAGAGATTAGAATCCAATCCTTTCAGAAAACATATTCATTTTATATATAATACCAGTATCGAGGATTCTAACGATGAGCAATTTGCAGAATATATAAAAAAGAAAGTAGATACTACTTCACAAGAAGTTGAATAGAATAATCAAGCTACAGGAGAACTTAGGAACCATCGGATAAAAACAACTAAGAATTATCAAAATATATTCAAGTATTCAGACACATATACTTTCTATGATGACAAACTAGATGTTTTCGTAATCAATGAATTGGCACGTTTAAATGAAGAATATACCTACGCTATATAGAAGCATAACTATAAGAGTGGAATATTTGTCAAACAGTAGCTATAGGAGGCAGGTTTTAGTGTAATAAAACCTCAAAAGTGGGAATATTATGACAATCATATTGCATAGGTAATATCCACTGATAAATTTGAGAGTAAGATGAAAAGATATATCGAGCTTAAAGAAAGCACTATTTTTGGTTCTAATGCTTCTGCTTCAATAATGGCAGAACATAATCCAGAATTAAAAAGTTATTATGATATTTTAGGTAGTACAAAAATTAAATCTCTAAGTTATAAAGAGGCTAATCTTAAAAAGGAGGTTAAAAAAATATAGCAATTAGATAAATGCCATGATTTAATTGCTTAGAAAATAAACGTAAACACTTTTATTTCTGCAAAAGAAGCGAAAGAGATAATTGGTGAAACATATAAACACTTAGATATCAAAGCTAAACCAAAAGGTTCAGATTTGTCTAATTGGTATAATATAGAAACAAAGTCAAATCGTATTGATGGCATAACAGTAAATGGGTATATAGTGAAAGAGAAGAAAA
>DUUN01000485.1 GCA_012841535.1 Gallicola sp.
TTATAATATAGACTGGAGGATTAAAATGAACATTAAAAATAATATAATAAAATATATTTCATCTAATAATTATAAACCGATGACTAAAGAAGAATTAGCATTGGAATTTAATATAGATATAAAAGAATATAGAACTTTTTTTGAAATATTAAGGGATTTGGAAAAGGAAGGTTCTTTATTTAAAACTAAAAGGGAAAAGTATGTTTTAGCTTCTTCTGAAAATTTATATAAGGGTATATTACAGGGAAACAAGGCTGGTTTTGCATATTTTATAGAAGAAAATAAATCCATAGCAGATGTTTTTATTTCAAAAGATAGACTAAACAAAGCAAAACACAAGGACACTGTATTAGTAAGAATTATATTAGATGCTACAGAAAACAGAAGTGCTGAAGGAGAAGTTGTAAGAATAATAGAAAAAAGTAAGACACCAATAGTTGGAACCTATAAGGATTCTAAACAATTTGGATTTGTAATTCCCGATGATTCTAAATATGGTTTTGATATTTTTATTGCAAAAAGGGATAAAAATGGAGCTAAAAACAATGACAAAGTAGTAATAAAATTAAAGGATGAAGTTAAAAATGGTAAAAGTCCGGAGGGAATTATAACTTCAGTACTAGGGAATAAAAATGAAAAAGGTGTTGATATTTCAAGTATTGCATTGGAATTTCAATTGCCTTATGAGTTTTCAAATAAACTATTAGAAAAAGCAGATACAGTTCCACAAAAAGTTTCTAAAGAGGAAATAAAAAAAAGACATGATTTTAGGGATTTATTTACGGTTACAATAGATGGGGAAGATGCAAAGGATTTTGATGATGCTGTTTCAATAGATAAAAAGGGTGATAATTACATTCTATATGTTCATATAGCTGATGTAGCTCATTATGTTGCTAAGGGAAGTGCATTAGACAGAGAAGCCTATAAAAGAGGTAATTCTATTTATTTATTAGACAGGGTTATTCCAATGTTACCTAAACAATTATCCAATGGAATTTGTAGCTTAAACCCTAATGAAGATAGATTAACAATTACTTGTAAAATGGAAATAAATCATAAGGGTAAGGTTGTTGACTATAAGTTTTTTGAATCTGTTGTTAATTCTGACTATAGATTAGTCTATAACCATGTATCAGATATTTTAGAAAATAAATCAGATTACTATAAAGATGATTTTTTAAATAATAAGTTAAAAATAATGGAAGAGCTTTTTGAAATTTTAAGGGATAAAAGAAAAAATAGAGGTAGTATCGACTTCAACTTTGTTGAACCTAAAATAATATTAGATGAAAATGGAAAAGCTGTTGATGTAGTTAGGGAAGAAAGAAGAGTTGCCAATAGAATTATTGAAGAGTTTATGATTGTAACTAATGAAACAGTTGGAGCACATTTTGGCTATATGGAAGAACCATTTATCTATAGGGTTCACATAGAACCAAGTAAGGAGAAGGTTCTACAATTTAAGAATATAATTAAAAAATTTGGTTATTTTCTAAAGGGACAGGATATTTATTCTAAGGATTTCCAAAAAATCTTGGAGGAAGTAAAAGGAAAACCAGAAGAAATGTTGGTTTCAACCTTGTTGCTTCGCTCACTTTCAAAAGCTGAATACAGTTTAGAACCGGATATACATTTTGGATTATCCAGTATGTTTTATTCTCATTTTACATCTCCAATTAGAAGATACCCAGATTTATTTATTCATAGAATCTTAAAAAACTTTATCCATAACAAGCCAAACACAAAAAATATGAGAGCTTATTTAGAAATGATAGATGAAGTTGCACATCATTGCTCTATGACTGAAAGACGAGCAGAAGAAGCCGAATATGAAGTAACAGATATGAAAATGGCAGAGTATATGGAACAACACATTGGGGAAGAATTTGAAGGAATTATTTCCTCCTTAACAAATTTTGGTATTTTTGTCCAACTTCACAATGGAATAGAAGGATTGGTGCAATATAGTCAAATGAAAGATGATTATTACACTTTTAATCAAGAATCCTATATAGTAGTAGGAGAAACAAGGAATAAAATATATAATCTAGGTCAAGAAGTTACGGTAAAGGTAATAGATGCTAGTAGTTCCAGAAGGCAAATAGACTTTGAATTTATAAATTAATGGTGAAAAATATGAGTAAGAAAATTATAGCTAACAATAAAAAAGCACGTTTTGAATATTTTATTGAAGAGGTATTTGAAGCAGGAATTGTTTTAAAAGGTACTGAAGTAAAATCTATACGAAGAGGTAAGGTCTCTATTAAAGAAAGTTATTGTCTATTAAAAAATGGAGAACTTTTCATATTTGGTATGCATATTAGTCCATACGAACACGGTAATAGATATAACGTAGATCCTTTAAGAACAAGAAAACTACTCCTTCATAAAAAACAAATTAATAAACTAATAGGCGCTACAAAAGAAAAGGGATTTACAATAGTACCCTTAAGTTTATATTTAAAAGATGGTTTGGTAAAATTGGAAATAGCCTTAGCCAAAGGTAAAAAAATATACGATAAAAGGGATAGCATTGCTAAAAAAGACGCTGAAAGAAGAATTCGTAGAGCTGTAAAGGAAAGGTATTAAATAGTTGTAAATAAAAAAATAGAGATTTATTTCTCTATTTTTTTATAATCTTCAATATTAAACTCTTTTAAATTTACCAACTTGGTTTCGTAATTATCATAATAGACCATACCGGGTTTAGCATGTTTAGCCTTTCGTACATTTTTCTTTAAAGTATAGTCAACAAGAACGTAATCTTCTTTTGATTGACTACTATAATAAGCTGCTAACATAGAGGCATCGTTAATATCCTCTTCTGTAATATTATTACCTCTTAAAATAACATGGGAGCCAGGAACATCTTTTGCATGTATAAAATAATCGTTTTTATTAGCAAATTTCAAGGTTAGATAATCATTTTGATAGTTATTCTTTCCTATATAGATGTCATTATTATTTTTGTTTTTATAATGTAGTGGAGTAGATGGTTTAGGTTTGGTTTTTGCCTTCTTTCTCCTCTTAATATATCCACTATTTTCAAGTTCATCTCTAATTTCATCAATTTCATTGTTTGAATTTACAAATTTGAGACTTTCTAAAACTTGGTTAATATATTCTATTTCAAGTTCTAATTTTGGAATTTGTGTCTTTAATAATTTATTAGCCGTTTTTAATTTACTATATTTTTTATAGTAAAATTGAGCATTTTCCCAAGGACTTTTAGTTTCATTTAATTTTATTTCAATTATTTCTAAACTTGGGTCATAGAAATTTTCAGCATTTAAAATTGTTTGTCCCTTTTTTATAGTATGACTATTAGCAGATATTAAATCTGCCCAAATTTTGTATTTTTCCCTATCTGCACTAATAATTTCTTCTTTTTTTAGTTTTTCCAATTTACTTAAGTTTCTATTTAAAATTGTTTTTAAACTTTTTTGTAAATTAGATATTTTCTGACCAACTTTATCAGATATAGTTGTATGGCTATAAAAATCGTCTACTAAATCCGAAATATTCTCATACTGTTTATAATTTTCACCTAGATGATTTAATTTAACAGAATGAAAATCTAAATAATTATTATTTGAGTCCTTATATATATTCATTTCATATTGTTTATTTATAATTGAATTTATAATATCGTTAAAAACAATATCTATTGAATTTATATCTTCCTCGTTTAAATCACTTGTTTTTATATCAAAATCCAAATTAGCTCTATAGCATATTTCTTTTCCTAATTGTGGACTAAATCCAGTGTAATTCATATAAAAAAGTCGTGATAATTTAACAGATTTTTCTAATGTAGATATAATTTTACTTGGATAAACAATCTCTTTATTTATATCTATTTTTTCATCAGGAATATTTGTATAGGTCATACCTGGTAAAACCTGTCTTATTCTACTTAAATCTAAAGTAATCCTTTTTATACTATCTATTATTTTTTGATCTTTTTTATATGTTAAAATTATATTAGAGTATTTTCCCATTAATTCTATTACTAGAGTTTTTATTACAAAATCTCCTAATTCATCTAATGATTGAATATCTATTTTAATAACCCGATCTAATCCAAACTGTTCAATATTAATAATGTTTCCACCTTGTAGATGTTTTCTAAGAAGCATACAAAAAGTAGGAGCTTGAACTGGGTTTTCAAAATTATTTTTTGTAATATTCATTCTAGGATTATTACTAGAAGCATCTATTAATAGTTTATAGTTATTTCTATTATTATAAATATTAAATATTAAACAATTTTTATCAGGTTGGTTAATTTTATTTATTTTTCCATTTATTAACAATTTTTGTAATTGTTCCACTATAGTTTTTGTAACTACACCATCAAAACTCAAAATATCACCTCTGAATAATTATATCATAGTAATTGTTAAGAAAAAGTAATAA
>DUUN01000476.1 GCA_012841535.1 Gallicola sp.
AGGACCGTTATTTTGATAAATCTCCAATAATGACCATACTTGTTGAAGGAATAGAATATAGCGTGAGAATTGAAGCTCCAAAAATTGTTGAAGCAATTTATAGTATTTTAAGAATGACCCTAATGTATAAAAGAAAACGCGGTAGTGTTAATAGAAGAATGCCATTGGGATCAACATATGTTGTTTACTATAACCTTCCAGGAACTTCAAGTCATCCGCCTTATGACAATGGCTACGGACACTCGTTTAGAATTGGTTTTTCAAATATTTTAGATATGTCCATAGACGATATTGAATCAAAAAAAGTAGACATCTCTAATTTAATCACTAGATTAATAGATTATTCATTCTACAATAAAAACACAAAAAGTATTAAAGAAATAAGAAAAAATGATAAATGGATTAACTCGTTAATGCTGTTTAATGAAGCTTATGAGTTAGCTTCCATAGAAAAATATGATACTGCTAATCTATTGTTACTTACAATATTAGAATCATTTTTTATTCCTGAGAATGCTGGAAAAAAGAAAAAGAAACTTTTAGATAGAATTCCTCTAGTGATTAATCAGATGTTTAATGAAACAGTTAGTTGTGAAGTCATTAATCATACTTATGATAAAAGGAATGATTTCATTCATGAAGGAATCAAAATGAAAAATCGTTTAAAATATAGACCAATAAATGATAGGGAAGGGTTGATAAGAGGATTAGAACCTCTGAACTTTACAAGTAATATTTATCAAGAAAATAGACATGATTTATATTATTTAAGCAAGCTTTTTGAGATTGTAATCTTTTGTATAACTGATCGATATGATGATATCGCTGAAAAATATATATTAAAACAATCACAAGTTTAATGAGTTTAAATATGTGAAAACCGAGAATTCAATTCTCGGTTTTTCTATACTTTTGCACATAATAATCATACCACACTATTGCAATGATTACAATAGTTCACAATGGGTCACAGTTGGTCAAATTATTTAGGGAAATTTTCGTGAGTGATTAAAATCTTTGCATCGTATTTACTTTTTACAATAAATACTTTCACATCAGCATCATATTTGCTATTTACAAGTTTTCCATTTTTTATAATATCTGCGTTCTTTTCATCATATTTACTACTTACAAAAAACACTGTGTAATCAGCATCATACTTACTATTTACTATAAAAACTTTTGCCATGTTATTTCCTCCTTTAAAAGATTGAATACATGTTTTAATTATATCATCATTTATAATAAAGTCAATGCTTTTTTCTATAATTTACATATTAATTGTTACTAATTCCAACGCCTTATTGTGCCATCTTTTAACAGTTGATATCGAACAATATAAATTTTCAGCTATCTTCTCCCAAGTCTGTGTATCTAGATAACGCATAATTAAAACATTTTTGTGGTCTTCGTTTTCCAACTTTTCTATAACCTGTAATATTTCTACTTTGAGTCTTTCTAACTCCTTTTTAAGATCTGCAATCTTATTATCTACTTCAGACTTTTTTACTATCCATTTGACATACGGAGCTTCTTGATTATGTGTTCCATCTACTCTTATTCCATCATAGTTTGAACCTGGAACTGTATTTGATAATCTTTCGAATTCCTCTGACCTTACCTTTAATTGCTTAATCTTTAATTCAAGATGATACACTTGTGATAGATATTCTTTATTAGTCATAAGTTATTACCTCTTTTACTTTACTTTGTAAACTGTTATAAGTGATTGATATTCCACAAGGTTCATTCGACCATAGCTTTTCCACATGCTCTACAACGACTTGTGCATCATCTTTCCAAAACCCCACTTCAGTCATACAATCTTTTAGCATCTTTTGAAGATTATCAGTATCAGGTTTCGTTATTTTCCATTCAAAGTGCTTATGTCTATTTCCTCTTGGGAATAACCAAGTTACATGAAGTTCTATCGGACCTTCAAGCGGAACACTCGGTTTAAATGGTTTCAAATGGGAAATTAGTAAGTTCTTTGCCTTTAAAACATTAGGTGGTTTATACATTCTAGGTTTTCCATGAACTACTGCAATCTTTTGCATCTGAGCAGTTGATCTAGGTGGATCAAGTAATAAAAATATTTTCATATTCATACACCACCT
>DUUN01000093.1 GCA_012841535.1 Gallicola sp.
AAATTTAATTTAGCTAATCTTTCCATTTCTTCTACTTTATCTGGAACAATATAACTGTCGGACGAATACAATATATTTGATATTTGCTCTACCTTTTCATTCACATTATAGTCACTATCAAATAATCTATACTGGTCTTTATAGCCGACGGTATTTAAAAAATCAGTGCATTTCCTATGATATTCATTTAACATAAAAGGTGTTCTAGCAAAACAAGCAAATATTGCTGCATGTAAACGAGTAGAAATTACAAAATCGCATTTTGCTATCGATTCCCATACCTCTTGAGTATTCTTACTGTAATGTGACATTATGTAATTTTTTGGTGATGTTTCAACTATTGTTTCCAGAGTAAGTTGTAAGTCGCCAATTCGTTCGTGTCCATTAATAATGTAAAATTTAAACAAATAATCTCCAGATTTATCTAGTTTCTTTATTAGTTCTTTTATCAACCTGTTCCTCTTAAATTCATTGTTAATATCTAGTTTTGAATTCAAAGATTCATATGGACAAACACTTATACCTATGGTTTTTCTTGATTTATATTCATTGTTTTTTTTCTTGAAATTATATATTTCAGGTAAAAGTGCTGCTAGATCGAATGCATTTACTGGCTCATATGGAAGATCTAAAGAAGAAAGGTAATCGAAAGAAGTTTGGTCTCTTACTGCTAAAAAATCTATACTCTTTAAATAATTCTTTATCGCTTGTTCATCTTCTACAGATTTAAAAGGACCAACTGAAACTCCTATTCCTCCAACTTTTATGTTATTATCTTTCTTCTTAAGCCGAATAGCCTAGTTCTTAATGTTATCAGCTCTCATTTTGCTATGAATGGTAGAACCACCTCCTGAAATTAAGTAATCTGTGTTTTGAAGTAAGAATTGGCTTTGAAATCCATACGTTTTTGGGATAGAAAATGGATACCCCTTGACAGAAATTATCGTATCAGGGAGATTTTGCTTATTCGATATGAATCGTATATTGTTTTTGTTCCAGAAATTATGTGCGCCCCAAGAACAAGCTTCCACAAAAGCATCATCACCAGAGTTTTTAAACCCATAAAAACCAGTAAATAAAATATCAGTATGAAACATTTGTCTAATCTAAAAAAAAATTTCTAATATTTGGTGAATATCGTGGTCTCCAACATTGATCACTACCAACTACATAAGCATCGAAACCCATTGAATTAAGTTCATACATTCCTCTACTTTCAGTTATTAATCCTGACAGATTAGGAATATATTTTTTTCGAAAATAAGAGGTTTCACTGGAAATAATATCAGATTGTGATTTGTTCAGCTTAACTTTTGGATTTACTTTACGCCCCAAAAGTCTATTTTTCAACATTGAAGCAATTTTTCTTACAACATTTATATTTTGTCTACCCCTCCTATTAATAATTACAACATTATGTCCATGATCCTGTAATATTTCTTTTAATCCATAAGCTTGCAACAAACCTCCATAATTATCGTGTAGTGGCTGTGTTAGAATTCCTATTTTCATTTTGTAAGTATTATTTATAGAGTTCACTCAGCAATAATAATAGCATTCCCTGTGATAACTCACTTTTCCCAAATGATCTTGAATAATAGTTAGCACTATATGTATCACCTGATGTATGTAAAATTGTACCGTCGGAGGATATATAATGTTTTATGGAGTTTAAAACATCATTTTTATTAATACTATCATTAAAATTCAATGCTAAAGAATATAAAAACATAGTTGTTGTGGATGCATCAAAACCATCACTCCTTCCTGGAAATTGACCCCAGAGATTTTCAGATGACTGAATCTTTTTAAACGATTCCATCAAACCAAAATACTCTTTTTCAAATTCTCCAGTTTCTTTATACCATTGAGATAAAGCAATCGCGTACCAACCAATTCCTCTGCCCCAATTAGCTGAACCTAGTTTAATCTTATTTTCACGTTGTATAGCGTGAACAGGTATGTATGTATCCTGATCAATCCCATGTTCTATATAAAAAGCTAATTGCTGTCTAATAATATATTTAAGATCAGCCTCTATGTAATCATCATATTTTATTAAAAATGGAACAGTCATGCCTAACACATCATTTAAAATAACTTCTTGCCCTTTTCTATATGAAATCAAACCATCATTTTCTATAGAACCAATTGTATATTCATACAACTTCTCAGAATAATATAAATATTTTTCTTCTTTGTAGACATCATATAATATTAATGATGTCAAGCCAAATGGAACTTGATCTATTCTATTTATTAATACGTTTTTATTATTCTCAAAAATCAGTTTATCAAATAGATTTTTGAGTTTATCAAGATTATCACTATCATTTATCTTGGAAAAATAATCTGCCAAACCATAAAACAAAAAAGCTCTAGGATAATTATTTAGACGAAATTCTTTTGAATTAGTAGTTTTGCTCATATTTAGCAGTGTTTCAGTAAAACCTCTAGGATCATCCCATACCATTTGAGGTTTTGAGGAGCTAATCATTTGCAATCCTCTTTCAATAATAATTTTTTCAGTATCAGTATTTACCGATACAATTGTTCTTTCAGGAAAATATTTTGATTTAACTTTTGGCCAGACATATGGTATAGTATCTAACGAAAACACTAAAATATTAATTGTTAATGAAATACTAAGTAAACTATATAAAAGTATCTTCCTTTTCTTCATATTATCTTTTTAATATAATATTTATTATAGTCTTTATCAATTGCTTTTCAGTTAACATTATTATTAATAAATATAATCCTATGAAGACAAATGATATAATCAGTATGATAAGCAAATTATTTTGAGT
>DUUN01000189.1 GCA_012841535.1 Gallicola sp.
CCCAGGTTCTTATGGTTATCTTATCTCTACCTTGGGAGATTAAGTATTCGGGTAACATGGGAGTTTTACCTTTGCCGCCGGGAGCGTTTACTATAAAGGTTGGAATTGCCAAACCCGACGTATATCCCCTAAGGTGTTCCATGATTTCTATACCGATATCAACACTGGTTCTGAAGTGCGTTGTTCCAATAACACCTTTGGCATGGAAAATGTAATAGGGCCTTACCCTTATTTTGAGAAGCTCTTGACATAATTTCTTCATTATAAAGGGATCATCATTTATCTTGCGTAACAATACCGATTGATTACCTAAAGGAACTCCTGCATTGGCCAGCATTTCACAGGCTTTTTTGGACTCCTCCGTTACTTCCAATGGGTTATTGAAATGGGTATTTACATATACCGGGTGATGCTTTTTAAGCATTTCACAGAACTCTGGAGTTACCCTTTGAGGAAGAGTCACTAACATCCTAGAACCCAAACGTTTATATTCGATATGGGGTATATTATCCAGTTCTCCTAAAAGCCAATCCAATAACTCATCGGATAGGGTAAAGGGGTCTCCTCCTGTTATCAAAACGTCTCTTATTTCCGGCTGACCTTTAATGTAATCAATAGCTTCTTGTAACTCTTCTTTAGCTCTCGGAACATCAATTTCTCCAATGTTTCTCCTTCTTTGACAGTGTCTACAATACATTGCACATTGGTTGGTAACATTAATTATCAATCTATCAGGATATCTACGAGTAATACAGGCTGCGGGATTAGTAAATTCTTCAGCCATTGGATCAGCAGTGCCAATGCCTTCTTTTAATTCTAAACCAGTTGGAACGGATTGTAAATAGATGGGGTCGTTGTAATGGTCCCCTTCTGGATCAATCAGGGATAGATAATAAGGTGATACAGCCCATCTAAATCTTTCACCAACTTTATCTATATCCTCTTTTTGCTTATCCGTTAATTTTATAAATTTTGCTAAAGTTTCGGAATTAGAAATCCTGTTTCTGATTTGCCAATGCCAATCATTCCAATCCTCATCAGTAGCTCCAAAAATTTCTTTTATTTTTTCCTGTCTTGCTTTAATTATATCTTGCTGTTTTAATCCGGTAATAATGTTTTCTCTGGCTTCCAAGTAAGGTTCAATCCGGCTTTTTAGAACCTCTGCCCGCTCTAAAGAAATTTCCCTCGAGCTTTTGTTGAAAGTACCCATTTAGATTACCTCCTCACTAAAAATAGAAAAAGCCTTTAAAACAATAATTTTTCGAATAAACATCCCCCCCTTTTTAGAATTGTTTGAAAATACCTTAAACATGAAACTTTTTGAATATTGAAAATTATCACATTATAAAAATATTATTTTTTTACTTTCCTCTTTTTGCTAAATTTGAGTAATGATTGGAAACTACTGACTTAACCTTTTCCTTCAGAGATTCATTGGGAACTCCAATATATGTGAACCACTGACCCTTTTGCCAGGCATAAACTGAATATCTATTGTCTTGATTAAATTCTACAGTCTGTTCCGAAGAATAATCCTGTAATCCATATATATTAAGCCAATTGGACCAAAACTCAGCCATTTCCGGTTGGTTTTCGAATTTAACAATCCTGATTTTAATTGGTGAATTGGGATAACGATACTCCATTTCATAACCTACTGCATCATGAGAAAAGTTAATACCGTCTAATTCCTTAATGTCTTTTTTGGATAATTTATTAATATCAAGTTTTTTTAAATCAATTTTAGTTGCTTCATCCAAAGTAATATTATCAGGAGGAGCAATTACATCACTTTCTTGTTGAGTACAACCAGATGTTATGGCGATTATTAAAATTAAGAAAATAAATAAGCGAAGCTTGGAACCCATGAGTTCACCAACTTTATTATAATCACTTTTACACATATTTGTAGTTCTACATCTTTGCCGGTATTCCTGCTTTTTAGTGTAAAAAAAGTATTAATTATTAATATTTTTTTACTTAATATTATTACAC
>DUUN01000691.1 GCA_012841535.1 Gallicola sp.
CACCATTGGCATTAGCACCTGGCGTATTAAATACAACAATACCTTGATCAGAACACTTCTCAATTGGAATGTTATTAACACCTGCCCCTGCACGGGCAACAACCTTAACATTATCAGGCAATTCCATATTATGCATGTCTGCACTTCTTACTATAACGGCATCTGCATCATCGATCGTCTCTGTTTTTATGTAGTTATCTCCAAATAGCTTAAGTCCTTCTTCAGAAATAGGATTCAAGCAAATATATTTTCCCATAAAATCCTCCTGTTAATTATAATTATATTATAAGTTCTTTGCTTCAAAATCCTTCATAAATGCTACAAGTGCTTCTACGCCCTCAGTTGGCATTGCATTATAAATACTTGCTCTCATTCCTCCAACTGTTCTATGGCCTTTAAGATTCTCTAAGCCTGCTTCTTTTGCTTCTTTTACAAACTTAGCATCAATATCACTGTCACCTGTAACGAATGGTATATTCATTAATGACCGATACTCTTTTTCAACAGTCCCACTAAATAATTTACTTTTATCTAGGTAATCATATAAAATTTTAGCTTTATTTTGATTTCTCTCTTGCATAGCTTCTAAACCACCAAGGTTTTTTAGCCATTTAAATACCTTTCCACACATATAAATTCCATATGTAGGAGGTGTATTATATAAAGAACCTGAGTCTGAATGAGTTTTATATTTTAACATTGTAGGAGTCCCTGGTAAAATATCTTCAGATATTAAATCTTCTCTAATTATTACTATAGTTACACCTGCTGGCCCTACATTTTTTTGAGCTCCACCAAACAAAATTCCATACTTACTCACATCTACTGGTTCTGATAAGAAACAAGAAGATATGTCTGAAATTAGAGTTTTACCTTTTGTATTGGGTAGACTTTTGTACTTAGTACCATAAATAGTATTATTCTCGCAAATATAAACATAGTCTGATTCTTTACTAATTGATAAATCGCTGCAATCAGGTATATATGTAAAATTCTTATCTGCTGAAGAAGCAATCGCATTAACCTTTCCATACTTTGAAGCTTCTTGATATGCCTTCTTCGCCCAGTTCCCTGTAATAATATAGTCTGCCACCCTGTTTTTCATTAGGTTCATTGGAACCATAGCAAACTGAAGGGATGCTCCACCTTGCAAAAATAACACCTTATAATTATCTGGTATATTCATCAAATCCCTTAAATCTTGCTCTGCTTCATCAATAATGGTTTGATATGCCTGGGAACGGTGACTCATCTCCATAACGGACATTCCTGTATTCCTATAATTTAACATCTCCTCTGATGCTTCATTTAATACCTCTTCTGGTAATACCGCTGGTCCAGCTGAAAAGTTATATACTCTTCCCATTTTGTTTCCTCCCTAATTTGAATGAAATTCTATTATTATAAAGATGTGTCTTAAATATTCACTGTTTCTAATAGGACATTTTGACACTATACCACTTTAACTAGATACATTATAAAACCTAGTTAATTTTATGTCAAGTAATAAGTATATATGTTGTTTTTTTCTTAATCTTTTAGAATCAAATCTAATCAATTTTCTTAAGTATATAGATAAATCAGTCCAATTAAAAAAATCCTGCAAATAGTACAAGTTAATCCTAAAAAATTAGGAGCTGTGTATAATATCTACTTAAGCGTAGCTAACAATGATTTCAAGATAAGTATACCAAATAATTCACATTATTAAAATACTAATATACCTCTTTCATCATATACACTACCAGCACTAACACCATCATTTCTCAAAGCTC
>DUUN01000566.1 GCA_012841535.1 Gallicola sp.
ATACAGGAGATTTAATATGTTAAGACATACAAAGGCAAAAGATATAGACAGTATTTTAGAAATATATAAAAAAGCGTCGGAATCATTAAAAACTGACGGTGTTGACCAGTGGCAAAATGAAGGACCTAATAAATCCAGTTTAGTAAAGGATATGGAAATGGAATATTCCTATGTACTAGAAGAAAATGGCGAAATAAAAGGAACTGCTGCTATTATTTTTGATGGGGAAAAAACCTATGATTTAATTTTTAATGGTAACTGGCTAAATGAAGAGGAGTATTGTACAATACACCGTTTTGCTGTAAATGTTAATTATAGACAAGAAGGAAATGCTGGTAAAATGCTAAAAGAAATTGAAGGAATCTGTCTTTCAAAAGGTGTTTATAATATTAGAATTGACACCCATGAAGATAATTTTAAAATGAGGAATTTTTTGGAGAAGAATGGATTTTTAGAATGTGGAAGAATTTTTCTAAGAAATGGTGATTTAAGAGTTGCCTACCAAAAGATTTTATAAAATTTAAAAGGAAAATAAAGAAAGTAGCCTTAATTGCTACTTTCAAGTTTTTCTATTTCCTCTTCATATTTTTTTAGTAATTCCTTAAATTTTTCGTCTTCTCTTAAAAAATCATATTCTTTTGAAGTTTTTAATTCCTTTAACATGGACTTTAAAAATATATTTCTAAATTCCCTACTGCTATAATTCTCTTTTACCGGGATATGCTTATATAGCCTGGAGTTTTTGAAGTCGATAGTTTCACTGCCTAAAGTAACTAAATTATTTAAATATTCTAAGGTTTTTTCAATGTTTCTTTCTTCCATTGCCAGTTCTAAAAAGCTTGATTTCATATAGCTATTTGGCATTTCCAAAAGCTTCATTAATTTATCGGAAAGATTAGCAAAGTAATTTGCATCTTCCATATTTTTTTCTAAGGCGGAAATTTCCATTAGTGAAGAAATATATAATTGTAAATTCATAGCTGTATAGTAGATTTTAGACTCTAGTGCTATTAAAGCCTTGTTATAGTTTTTTTGTTTTACATAGAGTTTAGTTTGTAATATTGTCTTATTAACTGACGGATTTTCACTATGGAGTTTATCTATTAACCCTTCAGCTTTTTCTAATTCATCATTGTCTATATATTTTGGAATTAACATTGCATAGACAGTTTCCCTAATTTCTATATCCTTACTATTAACTAATTTGTTTAGCATACTATCTAATTCTTCTTCATATTTTTGGGAATTTTCACTAGGATAGGTCATTAATGCACCTTGTAACATAAGTATTAAATTAAATAAAAGAAGTTCACTATTAGGGTATTCGGAAATTTTATCCATTGCAAGTTCATAGCCCTTGTCAAATCCTTCTTTGTCTACTAGTTGCATTATTTCATTGCCTATAATGCCTATTTCCTGTCTTGTTAAACTATCCTTAAAGGAAAGTAATGTATTCATGTCTACTCCAAGTAATCGTCCCAAGGCAGGAAGTAGGGTAATGTCAGGGTGGCTTATTCCGCTTTCCCATTTGTTCACTGCCGGGGTAGAAATATTTAATATATTTGCTACTTGTTCTTGGGTAAGTCCTTTTTCTATTCTTTTTGTTTTAATAATTTCATTAATTTTCATCTTGAACCTCCTAAAATAAATAGCTATTTGTTAATATAATACTATCAATGAAAACTATTCTTTACAATTGAAAGAAAATTAACTTCTAATACAATAATTTAACTAAAAGTTAATTTATAGATAATAAAAATAGAATAGTATAAAATAGAGAAGTAAAGTATTTGCATTTTCCTAAAATAAAGTTGAAGGCTAGGTATAAAATGAAAAAAGTTTTGATAAAATTAGTGAAATAAGAGACGAAGAGAAAAAAATCAATAGCTTGTATGATTTTTTTGATGAGGATAAGAGATTAGCTAGTAAGTCGGGAAGTATAGAGTTCTTAACAACTATTAAATATGTTAAAAGATATTTAAAGGATTCTGATAATATTTTGGACTTAGGTGCAGGAACAGGTATTTATAGTATATATTTTAATAATCTTGGACATGAAATTACTGCTGTAGAATTAGTTGAAAAACACTGTAATATTATTAAGGAAAAATCAGAAAATTCAATAAAAGTAGTTAACTCAGATGCCCTGTCCTATATTAAAACTTTATCAGATGCCTCCATGGATATAATTTTTTGTTTTGGACCAATTTACCATATGGAAAGCTATGATAAGAGAATGGAATTATTAAGAGAATGTAAAAGAGTAGTAAAGGAAAATGGAAAAATCTTTATTTCTATTATTAATAACGATATGGTTAATATTACTGAAACCTTTGTTTATAAAGGACCAAAACATTTAAGAGATAACAGTTTATTTAAAGAAGGATTTACTTTAAAGAATATGCCCTTTGTTTTTCATACAATAGATGAATTTAAGGAAATGTTATTAAATTCCAAGTTAAAGCTTTTAAAGATAATTGCACAAGATGGTATTATGGAGCTTGTAACAAAGAAAATTAATGCATTTACAGAAGATGAATTTAATGCATGGTTAAAATATCATTTTTATATTTGTGAAAAACCTGAAATGCAGGGTATATCAAATCATAATTTATTTATTTGTGAAAAGGGAAAATAATTAAAAAAGGGGGAAGTTTATGGAATATGAAATTTTAGGCGATAATTTACCGGTAGTTGTATGTAATTTGGAAAATGAAGAAAGTATTATTTCTGAAGGAGGTGGCATGAGTTGGATGTCACCAAATATGAAAATGGAAACGACTACTAGAGGAGGAGTTGGAAAAGCCTTTGGAAGAATGTTTTCTGGAGAAAAGATGTTTCAAAATAGATATACTGCTAAAAATGGTCCAGGAATGATAGCTTTTGCTTCAAGTTTTCCAGGCAGTATTATGGCCTTTAATATTTCTTCAGATAATAGTATTGTTGCACAAAAAAGAGCTTTTTTAGCTTGTGAAGAAGGAGTGGAGCTTTCAATATTTTTTAATAAGAAAATAAGTGGCGGATTTTTTGGCGGAGAGGGTTTTATTATGCAAAAACTGTCTGGAGAAGGATTGGCCTTTATTGAAATAGATGGTCATGCAGTAGAATATACCTTAGAAGAAGGACAATCAATAGTTGTAGATACTGGTCATTTAGCTGCAATGGATTCAACCTGTAGTTTAGAGGTTAAATCTGTACCAGGGGTTAAAAATATTTTATTTGGAGGAGAAGGACTTTTTAATACAATTATAACTGGCCCAGGTCGGGTTGTTTTACAATCTATGCCTTTAAGTAATATAGCAGGAGCAATAGGCTCTCTACTTCCTTCAGGAAATTAATATGTTAAAAAACACAAATTCTGCCTTTAATTATGATAGTATTATATTTAAAGGGATTTGTGTTTTTGTTTTATGGGAGGAGAAATGTTTTCAAAAAAGATTTTAGAATCCAAGGAAGAAATCAATATTGTTGAAGAAGTTAATAATCTAATAAATAAAGCAATTGAAAAAAATGCATCAGATATTCATATTGAGCCTTTAAAAGATAAAGTCCGTATAAGATATAGGGTTGACGGTAAATTATTTACAGTTAAAAACCATGATTTAAAAGAAATTTCCAAACTTACTACAAGAATTAAAATCATGGCTAAATTAGATGTAGCAGAAAAACGAATTCCCCAAGATGGAGGCTTTAAATTTACCTTAAACAACAGGGATATTGATATTAGGGTTTCTACAATTTTAACTATTTATGGGGAAAAAATAGTTTTAAGAATTTTAAACAAGGACGAAGCTAGTGTAAATTTAGACAAATTAGGAATTAGTAAGGAGGATATATCTTTAATAAGAAGTATTTCCAATGTAGAAAATGGCCTAATCTACTTAACTGGACCAACAGGTTGTGGGAAAAGCACCACCTTATATTCCCTTATTAAAGAGTTAAATAGGGAGGACATTAACATTATTACAGTGGAAGATCCCGTTGAATTTAAAATAGATGGTGTTAATCAAATTCAAATAAATGAAACTGCTGGAATAGGATTTTCAAATACTTTAAAGTCCATACTTCGTCAAGATCCGGAAATAATTTTAGTTGGGGAAACAAGGGACAGGGAAACGGCAGAAATATCCGTTAGGGCAGCTATAACAGGTCACAGGGTTTTTAGCACATTACATACTAGTGATTCCTATTCTGCCATAATAAGATTATTGGATATGCATATAGAGGATTATTTAATAAGGGCATCTTTAAAGGGAGTTTTATCTCAAAGGTTAATAAGAACCCTTTGTAATAATTGTAAGGAAAGGGTATTGGTAACAGAAGAACAAGGGGATATTTTAAAAACCATAGACAAGGTAGAAATTCCAAAGTACATTTACAAACCTGTTGGTTGTAATAAATGTAATAAGGGATACTTAGGAAGAAAGGCTGTAATGGAAATTCTTCCAATAGATAGGGATTTTAGAAAAATTATTAGGAAGAATATTGACCTAGACAAATTAAGGAATTTAGGCAGGGATAAAAATATTAAAAACCTATTACAGAAGGCTTTAGTTGACTTATATAATGGAACTACTTCTTTTGATGAAGTAATGAATCTGTCTTTAAATATGGAGTTTCAAAATGGAGTTTAGCAAGTTTAAGGAGCTTTTAAATAAACCAATTTATTTTTCTTTAAATAAGAGACATTTATCAATATTTTTAAGGCAGTTTAGTGTTCTTTTAAAAAGTGGAATTACACCAGACCAGGCAATTTATATTTTAAAAGACCAAAAGGAAATTAAGAGTTTAAATTATTTTTTAAATATAGTTTATGAGGATTTAAACAAGGGAGATTATTTAAGTTTGGCCTTTTCCAAACATAAAATATTCGATGATTTTTTAATAACAATGATGAAAACAGGAGAGGAAAGTGGGAAACTTTCTAATATATGTGAAAGATTAGCGGAATATTATGAAAAAGAAGATGAAACATCAAAGAAGGTAAAAGGGGCCTTAACCTATCCTATTATTTTAATAGTAACAACTATTATAGTCTTGTTTTTTGTTTTTAAGTATGTAATGCCTACCTTTGTTTCCTTATTTGAAAGTAGTAATATGGCATTACCAACCCTTACTAAAATATTAATTACTATAAGTGAGTTTATTAACAGGAATTTTCTATTTATTATTATCTTTATACTAGCAATGGTAGGTTTATTTATTGTTGGTATAAAAAAGAGTAGGTCCTTTAAAAGAGGAATTGATTATATAAAAATAAAATTGCCAATTATAGGAAAAAACTACATAAAAATATTAACGGGAAAAATATCAAAAGCCCTGTCTATATCCTATTTAAGTGGAGTGGATTTTATAGAATCTTTGGAAATTATTTCCTTAGGAAGTAATAACCTTTATTTACAGGAGAAATTAGAAGAAGCCATTAATGAAATCAAGGAAGGAATAAATATTAGCCAGGCTTTTAATAATACCGATATTTTGCCACAATTATTTAATTCTATGATAGAAGTAGGGGAAGAAACAGGTCAACTAGGAGAAATACTGGAAATAGTTTCAAATTACTATAAAAAAGAATCGGATTATGCAATAGATTCTTTACTTAGAGTTTTCGAACCGGTTATTATTATACTAATGGCTCTCTTTGTAGGAACTATTGTAATTTCAATAGCAATACCAATGTTTGACATTATAAATAATTATAATTACTAGGAGGGTTTTTGTGAATAAATTAAGAAATAAAAAGCTTAAAGGATTTACCTTAATAGAACTAATAGTAGTAATAGCAATACTTGCAATTTTAGCAGCAATAGCAATACCAAAATACAAGGAGTCCAGGCAAAAAAGTCTTATAACTGCCCATAACTCCAATGTAAGAATATTGGAGTCAGCAGCCTTAAACTACATAGCAAATGGCGGTACAGGCACAAAGTGGGGTGAAGAGGATAAAGCAAAGGACTACCTTGCAGAGTACCCTAAAGTACCAAAGGGAATAAAAGGACTGGAAGGGAAAGGTGGCACTTATTACATAGTAACAATAACAGAAACTGGAGATGTTACAGTAGAGCCTGGTAAATTACAAGAAGAAAAATGATACAGTTATTTTCTTTTCTAGTAGGTATAGTAGTAGGCTCCTTTATTAATGTTTTTATTGACAGAACAATAGAAAACAAATCTTTAATCTATCCACCATCTGCTTGCGATAATTGTCACAGGAAATTGAAAATATATAATTTAATACCTGTTTTAAGCTATATTTTTCAAAGGGGAAGATGTAGTTTTTGCAAAAGCAAAATAAAAATACAATACCCTATAGTTGAAATTGTTTGTGGATTAATATATTTAATTGTTATTTATTTAATAGATAATCCCCTATTAGGAATTTTACTTTCTACCTTTCTATCATTATTATTGGGTATGTCTATAATAGATATTAAAACAAGGAGCATATACACTAAACATTTAATAATATTATTTATTCTATCCTTTCCTATAAGTTTAGCTAGATACTGGATAAAGTTTGATTTAATAATAAAAACAATATTTTTAATAGTAATAATCTTATTAGGATATGTTTTATCAATAAAAAATAAGGCTGGTTTTGGTGATTTTATACTAATAGCAATTTTAACTATGAATATGTACTTTAATGAAATTTCTGTATTTTTCATTAATATAGGTATAATAGGATTAATAATAGGAATAACTTTAATAATAAAAAACAAAAATATAAAATATGAAATACCATTTGTTCCAATTATTTCATTATCATATTTTTCCACTATTTTATTAGAGTTATTAAAAATTCAAATATAAGGACGGAAATACAATGAAAAAAACCATAAATATTCTATTAATAATTATTATCTCCATTGGATTATTGGTTTCTTGTAATTCAAAAGAAAAAGTTAAAACAGTAGAAAAAGAAGAATCGACAATAGAAGAGGGAAAAATAGAATATTCAGTGTCAGAATATAAACTTCCTATTATAGAAAATCGTGAAAGTTATATATTTAAAGCCTATAAGAACAAATTGTATATTCTAGTAGATTATCCAGCAAGTGAGGAAGATGAAGAATCAAATTCAGAGCTTAAAATCAATGAAAACGAAAAGTTAATAATATATGATTTTCAAAATGAATCAATTGTTAGAACAGTAGAATTAGAAAGAAATATAAGGATTTTAGATTTAATAGTTGACAGTGGAGATATTTTTGTTTCCTATGAAGTGCTTAATTTTAAAGATGAGGCTCCATCAAGGGAAGTAGCTCCTACAGATGTTGACCCTACAGACCCTACTTTAAACATGGCTAGTAAATTTAAAATAAAAAACAATATAGCAAGAATAGAATATGATGGAAGTTTTAAAATTATAGATGAAAATTATACAAATAGGTACCGTTCAAAATTTGTAAAAATAAATGGAGATATTTATTACTCCTATGAAAATGAAGGCTATTTAGGAATAAGAAAAATAAAGGATGACAGTTCAACAGAATTTTATCAATTTGAATATGAGGTAGACCATAACATCTATTCAAATAACAATAAGATTTTCGCCTTGGTAAATGAGGAAAAAGGCTCCTATTTCTATTCAATTAATGAAAAAGGGGACATAGAAAAAGCCTACATTGAAGGCCAGGAGCAACTTTACGATTATAATTTTCTTGAAAATGGAATATTAGCATCCTATACGGATTTAAATGACAATGAAAGAACTAAATTTATGTATATTAATTTAAGGGACGAAAGAGCAAGGAAGAAAATATACGACAAGGAAATACTCTATGGCTTTACAAGTAATAACACCGATAATTGTATAATGCTGGACACAGCTAGAAAATTACACTATCTATATGTAAAAGAAGACAGATTGTATGAAGTCTTACTAGATGAATTTAGTGGAAACCACCTACAATTAATAGGAAATGAAAGTACAAGATATGGTTTAATTGACAAGGATAATAACATTTATTTAGACATATATTTTGAATAATCAATAGGGTTTCATATGAAAAAAACAAAAGGATTTACATTAATAGAATTACTAGTAGCAATATTTTTACTGGGAATAATCTTGGGAATTGGAGTAATAAAATTTGATTTCATTGGTCAATATAAGGAAAAAATGGAAATAAACTCCATAGTAGATAGTTTGAATTTTGCAAGAAACAATGCAATAAACACCGGATATGACAATAAATTCTTTTTTAAGAAGAGTAGTAAAAAAATAGAATTATCATCGGCAAATGAAAAATGCAATATTTATTTTGATGTCTTAGATTATGATGGTAGTAATGTTAATATAATATTTAAATCAACAGGAGCACCGAAAGAAGCAAGGACAATTTATTTTATAGGTAAAAATAAAAAGTATAAGATTACAGTAGAAGTGGCAACAGGGAAGGTGAATCTTAGTGAGGAAAAAAGATAGTAGAGGATTTACCCTATTAGAATGTATAGTTGGACTAGCTATTATTGGAATACTTGCAGCATTTTTACTACCAACACTAGCCAATACCTTAAAGTTAGAAGTAAAAACCGATAAGGACAAGGAGTTAATAGACTACAGTAAACATATAATGGAAAGTATAAAATCCGATATTTATAATAATAAAACCGTAGATATTACAAATGATTTAAAAGAGGATTTTAAATATAATTATAGTATTAGTCAAATGGAAAACCTAAGTAAATTGAAACTAGATATATGGAGAGTTGGAAATGAAGAGGATATTATTAGCTATGAAGTCCTTTTACCATAAAAAGCAAAAAGGATTTACCTTAATAGAATTAATAGTAGCACTGGGAATAGCTTCAATATTAATAATAGTAATTTCCTATATAATGGCAGTATTAGGCAAAATTATGGACTCTAGTATATCCAGAAACAAATTAGACAACAATGGCCGCTATGCAATAGATTATATTGAAAAGGAAATTAGGCGCAGCCTTAATATTTACAAGATAGATGAATTTATTACAAATCCTAAATCCAATAATCTAGGTTTTCTGTTAGAAGTTGCCCCTTATAAGTCAGAAGAAAATCCCTATCAATATATTTACTATTACTTAAATAATGGAAAACTAATAAGGTATTCAATAGGTATGGAAAATCCTATAGAAGAGGGAATAAAAAACACAAATATAGGTACAAATAATATTGCAGAAAATATTGTTAGTACAAAGAAAACCTACTTTAATTCTAATGAAAAATTTGTACATTTAAATTTCCAATGTGAGGACAAGGGAATAGAGAAAACCTATGAAAGTAGCATATATGCAGGGTTAGGAATGTGAAAAGCAAGGGATATATATCGGTATTTGCCCTAGTTGTATCTATATTGGTGTTTACCTTAATAACAGTAATTTTAGTAGGAGTAGATTTGGAAAATAATGTAAATAAAAATCAAAAGGACTACTATCAAAATTGTTTAATTTCAGAATCCATAGCCAATAAAATAAAAAATAGTAAAGAATACAATATAGAATTAAATAAATTATTTTCTGAAATAAAAAAGACCATTAATGGAAAAAGAGATTTTCAAATAGACTATAATGAAATATTAAGTGGTGGAAACATTACAGCTAAAATTGAAAAATACCAAGAAAATAAATTTATAATAAACTATAAGATTAGGTATAAAAACACTCTTACTAGTTCAAGTATAGTATATTCTTTAAAGGACAATCCTATATTAAATGATGATGAAATTGTAAAAATACAGGAAGACGAGGAAATCTATAATCTCTTAATTAATAATGATTTAGAAAAAATAGTAGGAGATATTGTCCTATTTTCCAATAAGAATGAAAGCTATTATATAGATAATTTTAAATATAATGAATTAGTAGAAGAATACAATAATAGTGAAGATGAAGAATTAGATTTTAACCTGCTATTACTAGAAAATGGAAGTAAAATAGAAGAGGACAAATTATATTTTATTAATACAAGCTCAATAACAATAATTTCTAGTGAAGACATTAACATTTCAGGTATATTGGTAAATAATAATCTAGAGTCAGAGGCAGCTACTATTAATTTAAAGGGAATATTAATAAATAATAATAGGGACTCTAAAAAACTTAATATTAAGGGAAAAGTTATTGAAAATGAAGAATTTAATGGAAGAGTAGAATACAATAGGGAAATATTGGAAGAAATCAATAAAGTACTGGAAATAAAAGAAGAATATATATGGGATAAATTTTGGATAATGTAAGACTCTCCTAGTAATAGACTAGGAGGGTTTTTTATTGGAGTAATTTTAATTTGTAACTATTATGTAATAATTTATTAACTTTTTTGTAATTTATTTATCAAATATTTATAATACAATATTAGTATAGGAAAAAGGAGTGATTATATGAAAAAGTTTTTTAGTAAATTGATGTTAACAACTATTGTAACTACAACTTTATTAACTAGCATTTCCTTTGCAGATAATTTACCAGAAAGCCAGGAAAGTTTAAATATTATTAGAATAGCAGGTACCGATAGGTTTAACACCTCTCTAGAAATAAGCAAAAGAACCTTTGAAAGTTCAAAAACAGCAATAATAGCCAGTGGAGAAAATTTTGCCGATGCCTTAGTAGGAGCTAGTTTAGTAACTCAAATAGATGTACCAATACTATTAGTTGATGGTTCTTCCTTAAAGGAAGAAGTGAAAAATGAACTAAGTAGATTAAAAGTTGAACATGTTTATATTTTAGGCGGAATAGAATCCATTCCTTTTACTATAGAAGAAAGTGTAGAGGCATTGGGAATAAAAACAGAAAGATTAGCTGGAAAAGACAGAGTGGAAACAGCTGAAAAAATTGGAGCTAAAAGGGAAGAGTTAAAGGGCCAAACAGGATACATAAGCTTATATGCAGGAATGGATGGGAATTATTTTGCCGATGCCTTAAGTGCAGGACCATTTTTAGGAGAATGGGCAAATGTTTATGGTATAGTAAAACTCATTCCTAATATGAATAAAGAAAAACAAGACATGGATTTTATGCATGTTTTTGGTGGAACTAGTAGTGTACCAGAAGGTAACAACAAAAATAGATTTGCAGGTAATACCAGATATGAAACAGCTGTTAATGTGGCAGAAAGTTACTATACATTTTTAAGAATGGAAGTTGATACAGTAGTAATTGTAAATGGGGAGGATTATCCAGATGCATTAGCTGCGTCATCAATTGCCGGAGTGAAAAATGCTCCTATACTTTTATCAACTCCAAATAATTTACCCGAAGTAGTAAAAAACTACATAAAAAACAAGGACTTATATGATTATAAAAATGTTAAAGATATAAAAAATATAATAATTATAGGAGGAGAAAATTCTATATCTACAAATGTAGAAAATGAATTAAGAAATTCAAAATAGATTAAGTTAATTGCCAGTCTTTTAAGGTGATCCCAAAAAGTTAGACTTTTTCCAGAGCGAATATTTTGCTCTGGTTTTTTTATATTATACTGTAGCTAATTTTATTTGATTATTTAACATAACCTTAACATTAAATTGTTTTTTAACTTTAACATAACATTGACTAAATATGAATTTAAAAAAGTATAGTTAATATTAAAGAGGTAAAAGAATAAGGAGGGAAAAATAAATTGAATACAACAAAGAAAATAATTTCTTTATTTTTAGTTTTTACAATTATGATAGGTGTATTATCTGGATGCTCAGATAATAAAACCAAAGTACAAAATGTTTCTAAAGATGATAGTTTAGAAACTATTATTGAAAAAGCAAAAAAAGAAGGAGAATTGGCAAGTGTTGGTATGCCGGACACTTGGGCTAATTGGGTAGGTACATGGGAGGACATTGAAGAAAAGTACGGTATTAAACATTCCGATACAGATATGTCAAGTGCTGAAGAATTAGCAAAGTTTGAATCAGAAGGGAAAAATGGAACGGCAGATATAGGTGATGTAGGAATTAGCTTTGGTCCTATTGCTACAAATAAGGATTTAACTTTGCCTTATAAAACCAGTTATTGGGATGAAATACCGGATTGGGCTAAAGACGAGGAAGGTCATTGGCTTTTAAGTTATACAGGAACGATAGCATTTATGATAGATAAGAATAATGTGGAAGATATACCTAGTTCTTGGAAGGAATTATTAGAAAGTGATTATAAAGTTGCCGTAGGTGATGTAACAAAGGCGAATCAAGCTCAATTTGCAGTTTTAGCCGCCGCAATTGCTAATGATGGAGATGAAAAAAATATTAAACCAGGATTGGATTATTTTAGAAAAATAGCAGAAAAAGGTAGACTTTCTTCTGTGGATGCAAGTCTTGCCAATTTAGAAAAGGGTGAAATAGATATTGCAATAGTTTGGGATTTTAATGGGCTTAATTATAAGGATCAACTTGATTCTGAAAGATTTGAAGTTTTAATTCCATCAGATGGCTCAATTATCAGTGGATATACGACTTTAATCAATAAGTATGCCCCTCATCCTAATGCTGCTAAATTAGCTAGAGAATATATTTTATCAGATGAAGGACAAATAAATTTAGCTAAAGGATATGCAAGACCTATAAGAACTAGTGTGGAGTTATCTGGTGATGTAGCAAGTAAATTATTACCTAATTCTGCATATAAATCAGCGGAACCTGTAAAAAGTAATGAGGAATGGGATAGAACTTCCTTAGAGTTACCTGAGTTATGGCAAAGTGAGGTTTTAAGCCATGCAAAATAAAAATACAGGAAGGGCTTTAATTCTTGTTGTATTAGATGGATGTAGATATGATACCTCAATTGAACAAATGGGACTGTTAAATCACTATGTAGAAAATGGTTTGGCAACGAGGATAAAAGTAATATCTGAATTGCCAAGTAATTCCAGACCTTTGTATGAAGTGTTAATGACAGGGGTACCAACTTATAAAAATAAAATTTTGACAAATAATCACAATAGCTTATCCGGTGAAAAATCCATATTTGAAAAAGTTAAGAATATTGGAGGAACAACAGCTGCAGCAGCTTATTATTGGTACAGTGAATTATATAATGAGACTCCATTTAATGAACAAAAGCATAGGATACAATTAGATACTGAAAATCTAATTGAGAATGGTATTTTTTACTATGAAGATAATTATCCTGATACACATTTATTTGCCGATGCGAATTTTTTATTACAGTATAGAAAACCGAATTTTTTACTAATACATTCTATGAATATTGATGATATTGGTCATAAATTTACATCTAACTCAAGGGAATATAAAGCTGTAGTAAATAAAGCGGATTATATTATTGGACAATATTTAAACAATTGGTTAGAGATGGGTTATCAAGTAATGGTTACATCTGATCATGGTATGGATGAAAATGGACTTCATGGGGGTACGCTAAATTCTCATAGAGAAGTCCCTTTATATATTTTTTCTAAGTACTATAAAAATAATATTGATGAAATCAGTCAAATAGAAATAGCCGGACTGTTAGAGAAGTTGCTATTGCTACACCATTAGTAGAAAGGGAGTTTTATGAAGAAAAAAGTTGGATTATTGCCACTAATAATTATTATGATGGCATTTTTAATAATACCTTTAATAATAATGGTTATAAAAAGTTTTAAACTGGATGGAATAGAAGTTTTTTCTTTAGATAATTATAAGGAATTTTTTGCGAATAAATATTACTATGAGTCTTTTATAAATAGTCTGGTTATAGGATTATTCTCAGCAACTTTAGGCTTTATAGGAGCTTGTATAATTAGTTATTCTTTACTGGGTTTGTCTCCTAAAACACAGGAAAAAATTATTACAATATCAAATTTAGCCGGAAACTTTGCCGGTATTCCATTGGCATTTTCATTTATTATTTTACTTGGAAATGCCGGTGTGCTAAAAATGATAATTCCATTATTAAAAAATTTTAATTTATATTCTTGGTGGGGACTTTCTTTAACTTATATGTATTTTCAAATACCATTGGGAATATTGTTTTTGTATCCTAGTATGAGAGAAATAAAAAAGGAATGGAAGGAATCAGCTGATATATTAGGAGCTTCAAATTTTTATTATTGGAGAAAAGTTGCATTTCCATTTTTAAAACCGACAATGATTAGTACTTTTATTATTTTATTGGCTAATGGTATAGGAACATATGAAACGGCTTATGCTTTAACAGGTAGTAATATAAATTTATTAACAATAAGAATATCTGCATTAGTAGCAGGAGATGTTTTTGCTAAACCGAATATGGGTAGTGCATTGGCAACGGTTTTTGGAGTTTTTATGCTTATAATAATGTGGCTTTCTCAGCGACATAATAGAAAGGAAGAAAATATTGAAAAAGAATATTAGAAAAATACCACTAATAATTTTTGGACTTTATTTCATAACACCTATAATTGGTACAATTTTATACAGCACATCTACAAAATGGGATAATAGTATTTTACCTAAGGACTTTACATTAAAATGGTTTTTAGAATTATTTAAGGATACGGCTTTTATTCAAGCTGTTACAAGATCTTTTATATTGGGACTTATAACATCAATAGTGATTTTAATTATAATGATACCTACATTAATTTTGGTAAGATTGTATTTTCCTAGGGTAGATAGAATTTTACAATCTATTGTTCTACTACCTTATGCTATACCGGGAGTAATACTTGTTACTGCCTTACTTGGAACTTATAGTAAATTAAATATTCCTATGTTTATAGTTTTAGTAGGAGCTCTATTTATAACATTATTGCCTATAACATATTTAGGGATTAATAATCAGCTTAAATTAATTAATATAGGTGAAATGATTGATGCAGCATCAACATTAGGTGCATCTATGGTACAGACTGTAATAAAAATAATAATACCTAATATCAAATTAGGTACTACATTGGTATTTTTAATGGTTTTTTCAGCATCTTTTGGCGAATATATGTTAACAAATTTGCTTATAGGTGGAAGATTTGAAACTATAAGAATATATATGATGAGAAGAATGAACGAAAATGGTCATTTAGCAAGTGCTGTAATGATATTATACTTTATTTTCTTACTTATTGTAGCAATATTTGTATTTATTATTAATAACAAACAAAAGAAAAGACATATTGAAAAATCAAAGATTGAAGAAGTTAATAAGCAAAAGCTATATGAAAGAAAAGAGGGTTTGGAAAATGTATTTAACAGTTAAAAATCTAACATTATATTTTGGAAATAAAAAAATATTAGACTCTATTGATTTTTATGTTCAAAAAGGGGAAATTGTAACATTACTTGGACCTAGTGGCTGTGGTAAGTCAACTTTACTTCGTACAATAGCAGGTTTGGAAAAACAAGAAGAGGGAGAAATATTGTTAGATGGAGAAGAAATAGATAGTATTCCAACAAAGTATAGAAATATTGGATTTGTATTTCAACAATATGCATTATTTCCTAATATGACGGTCTTTGAAAATATAGCATTTGGTTTAAGAGTTAAAAAACTACCAGAAAATGATATAAGGAATAAAGTTAATAATATATTGGAAATAGTACAATTGAAAGAATTTTCCAACAGAAATATTCAAACCTTGTCAGGAGGACAACAGCAAAGAGTTGCTTTAGCCAGATCTTTAGTGACAGAACCAAAAATACTATTATTAGATGAGCCTTTAAGTGCATTAGATGCTAAAATTAGAAAACAGCTTCAAATGGATTTAAGAAAAATACAGAAGAAATTGAATATTACTATGATTTTTGTAACTCATGATCAAGAAGAAGCCATGGCCATAAGTGATAGAATTTTTGTATTGAATAAAGGAAAAATAATACAATCCTCAACTCCAAAGGAATTATATGCTTGTCCGGAAAGTAATTTTATAGCAGAATTTATTGGTAGCTTCAATAGGTTTAATTCTTCAGAATTAGAAACAAAAAATTCAAATAATCTTAATGAAGAGTATATTTACTATGTAAGACCGGAAATGATAAAATTAGAGAAAATAGAAGATTCTATTGCAATTGATGTTGAGCTTGAAAAAATAATAATTTTAGGAGCTATTAAAAGATATCTATTTAAAAGTGAAAAAGGTAAGAATTTAATTGTTGATAAAATAAATAATTATTCTGATAAAGAAGAAAAAATAGATAAAATATATATAAGAAAAGATTCAATTATTAGTATCCCTAAAGAAAAAAGGTTAATATCTTAAAAATAGTAAAGATGGAATGTTATTCTATCTTTACTATTTTTTTACAAGATTATAAAATAAATTTTACAAGATATATGGGAATATATACCGTTATGCTATAATAAAAATAGGTGATTAAATGAAAGATAATTTCGGTAGAGATATTAATTATTTAAGAATCTCTATTACAGATAAATGTAATTTAAGATGCAAATACTGTATGCCGGAAAAAGGTATTCCTAAAGTAGAACATGAAGATGTAATGACTATTGAAGAGTACTTGAAAATAGTTGCAGTATTTAAGAAATTAGGAATTACAAAAGTAAGAATTACAGGGGGAGAACCTTTAGTAAAAAAAGGAGTTGTAGATTTAATTTCAGGCTGTAAGGAAATTGGCATTAAAGAAATTGCTATGACTACAAATGGAATTCTTCTAAAGGATAAAATAAAGGAATTAAAAGAAGCTGGTTTAAGCAGGGTAAATATTAGCCTGGATTCTTTAGATAAAGAAAAATATTCCCAAATAACAAGAGGGGGGAATTTACAAGACGTACTTGACTCTATAGAAGCTTGTAAGAAGTATAATATTACCCCAATAAAAATAAATACAGTTATGATGAGAAATTTCAACTTAAATGAATTTAGGGATTTTGTTAATTTAACAAAAGATGAGAATATTTCTGTAAGATTTATTGAATTAATGCCAATAGGAGAGGCTATAAAATATAAGGATAATTTCATATCAAATGAGGAATTATTAAAACTATATGATGAATTAACTCCTATTGAAAATAAGGACATCTCTAGTCCTGCAAAATATTTTAAATTGCCAAATGCTAAAGGAAATGTTGGATTTATAAACCCTATGTCCTGTAAATTCTGTGGAAATTGTAATAGAGTAAGACTAACAAGTAAGGGAAAACTTTTAATGTGTCTTCATTCAAATATATTTATTGATTTATTAGAGCCTTTAAGAAGCGGTGAAGATATAGAAAAAATAATAGTAAATGCAATAGAGGAAAAGCCGGAAAAACATAATCTCCTAGATGGAGAATACAATACAACAGACATGAATGAAATTGGAGGATAAATGGAATTAACACATTTTAATGAAGAAGGTAGAGCTAAAATGGTAGATGTAGGAAAAAAGGACGACACTAAAAGAGTTGCCACTGCTACCTGCCGAGTTATAATGAAAGAAGAAACCTTAAATAGAATAAAAGAAGGACAAATAAAAAAGGGAGATGTATTGGCAGTTGCACAAGTTGGCGGAATAATGGCTGCAAAAAATACAGCACAAACAATTCCAATGTGCCACAATATATTTCTTACAGGTGTAGATATAAGTTTTAATTTAGGAGTAAATACCGTTGATATTTTTGCAACAGTAAAAACAGTAGGAAAAACCGGTGTTGAAATGGAAGCTTTAAATGCTTGCTCAACAACAGCCTTAACTATATATGATATGTGTAAAGCAATGGATAGGGGAATGAGAATAGAAAATATGAGATTATTGGAAAAAGAAGGCGGAAAGTCCGGCCATTTTATAGCAGACAATAAAGAAGGAATAGTATTAGATGTTAATATTAGTGAAACTAAGGGAGTAATAAAGACTCCTATTG
>DUUN01000590.1 GCA_012841535.1 Gallicola sp.
AATAAAAACCAGCCAAAAAGCCATGGCTACTATGAAACAAATATTAGAAGATGAATCTCGACTTAAAATGATTATTGAAGATATTATTGAGCATTATGAAGATAGAAAAGATTTTGTTGCAAATAAGGCTATGATCGTAGCTTATTCTAGGAATGCTGCTTTTACTATGTATAATAAAATACTAGAATTAAGACCTGATTATGAAGGTAAAGTTAGAATGGTTATTACACCAAATAATAATGATTCAGAAGAAATGCAAAAAGCTATTGGGTCTATGAAAGATAAAAAGGCTAATGAAGTTGAATTTAAAGATCCGGATTCTGATTTTAAAATAGTTATTGTAGTTGATATGTGGTTAACAGGTTTTGATGTTCCTAGTCTTGGAACCATGTATATTGATAAACCAATGAAAGCCCATAATTTAATGCAAGCAATAGCAAGAGTAAATCGTGTTTACAAAGATAAGACAGGTGGTTTAATAGTTGATTACATTGGACTTAAAAAATGGTTGTTAGATGCTCTTAAAACATATACAGAAAGGGATCAAGGAAAAGTAATAGATGATAAAGAAGTAGTTAATTTATTGTCAGATAAAATCGAGTTAATTAGAAATTTATTTCATGGGTTTGATTATAATAAATTTAAATACTTAGATAATAAAGGAAAATATGATTTAATTAATGAAGGTGCTAATTACATATTGAGAACTGAAGATATTAAAAAAAGGTATTTAAGACTTAGTTCTGATGTTAAGGGATTATATTCAGTTTGTACTGGTAATTTAACTAGTGAATATAAAGATGAAGTTTTATATGTTATGGCTGTTAGATCTTTTATAACAAAAATAAATGGTGGCAAATTAGATGTAAAAGAAATAAATTCAGAAGTGGCTAAAATGTTAGAAGATGCTATAAATGAAGATGAATTAATTAGAATTGGTGAAGTAAAAAAAAGCAATTCACTTAACTTATTAAATGATGATATGCTAAACAAATTAGCTAAGATGAAATCTAAAAATATCGCTGCTGAAGTATTAAATAAAGCATTAAAAGAATATATAGAAAAAATGGGTGGAATAAATATTGTTTTAAAGGAAAAGTTTTCTGAAAAATTCAAAAAAATTGCCCAAAACTATAATGAAAGAACTTCACTTGCAGACATTGAACAGATGATAGAAGAAATGATAAATTTAAAAAAGGAAATTGAAGAAGAAATTGAAGCAGGGAATGAATATGATTTATCAATTGAAGAAAAAGCTTTCTTTGATGCTTTAGGAAAAGATCCCGAAGTAAAAGAATTAATGAAAGATGATATCTTGGTTCAAATAGCAAGAGATTTAGTTGAAGTAGTAAATTCTAATATGACGATAGATTGGGATATTAAAAAAACTGCTAGGGCACATATGAGAATCGAAATAAAAAAATTGTTGATTGATTATAATTATCCACCAGTAAAAAGGGATAGTGCAGTTGCTATAGTGTTAAGACAAGCTGAGTTGAAATGTAAAATTATGGTAGGTTAATAACAATAATAATAAAGGAAGTAGATAATTATGCAAGAACAAGTTTCGAATGTTTTGTCTCTTAATTCTTCTGATGTATATAATTTTTTGTTGAAAAGGGAAAACTATTTTAATGTTGATATGCCAGAATATATAGATTTTGCTAAAATTTTAAAGCAAGTAGATAAAGTGTTTTTAGATAGTCAACCTCTCGAAGATATAATAGAAGAAAAAAAATGTAGAGCCTCTTATAAGGCAAATCACAAGCTTTTCTCGAATAAAGATGGTAAATATGAATGGAGGCCTTTTTCGTTAATTCATCCTATTTTATATATTTATCTTGCTAGGATAATAAGAGATAATTGGAAACTGATAAAAAATGTACTTTCAAAAAAAACACCCCATATTAAGTGTGTAAGTATACCAAGCCTATCAAAAGGAGAGAAGACTGCTACGGAAAACGATATATTAAATTGGTGGACAAATTTTGAACAAGAAAGTATATCACTTAGTATAAAATATAAATACATTTTTAAAACAGATATTACTGATTGTTATGGTTCAATTTATACCCATACAATAGCTTGGGCACTTCATGGTAAAACAATAGCCAAATCAAAAAGAAATGATATGTTGTTATGCGGAAATAAAATTGATAAGACCATTGGATTAATGCAAAACGGGCAGACTAATGGTATTCCGCAAGGGAGTGCAATTATGGATTTTATAGCTGAATTAGTGCTAAAGTACGCTGATGTGGAATTACAAACGTTTATTAATAAAAAAAAATATGATTGCAAAATATTAAGATACAGAGATGATTATCGCATATTTACTAACAATATTAATACTGGTAGGGAAATAATTAGGGATTTATCTTTAGTCCTACAAGAATTAAATATGAAATTAAATTCACAAAAAACAATTGAGAGTGAAGATGTTATTTTAAATTCATTAAAAAAGGAAAAAATTGAATATTTGAAATGGAAATTTGATGATAATAACATAGAAAAAAAATTATTATCAATATATTTATATTCAATTGAGAACCCTAATTCAGGACAATTATTTAATATGTTAAAAGAATTTTATACATATTTGCGTAATAAAAGGATACAAAAAGTATATATTGATCCAATGATTGGTATATTAACTCAATTGGCAATTAAAAACCCGAAGGTTTATCCACAATGTATAGCAGCAATAAGTTACTTGCTTGAAAATCAGACGCCAAAAGAAAAGGGTTTGAAAATAAGAGAGATCATCTTTCTTTTTAAAGAGCAACCAAATTCTGAATTAGTATGGTTTTGGATTCATAGATTAATGATTACTAATTTAAATAAATATAATGTACAGAGGAAAGTTGTAAAAAGAATAAAAAGATATATTAAGATAGAAAATGGATCTTTATGGGATATAACTTTTGTAAAAAGAAGAAACATGAAAAAAATATTATTATTAGAGAACTTATTTGATTATTCAAAAATATTAACTTTAGAGTCGGTTATCAGTGAAAAGGAATACGGATTATTTAAAGATGCTAATCAATATTGATTAGCATCTTTAATAGAAGTCAGATATTTACAATTTTGCTCA
>DUUN01000049.1 GCA_012841535.1 Gallicola sp.
AATAAACTAGCAAATTTATTGTAATAGTTAACCAGTTAGAGTACTACAAGTGTTTCTGCAAAAGAAAAACGACCGATTAAGGTCGTCTAACTTCTAAGGACTAAAAGTCCTAGTACTCCATCGTATGCAAGTATATCATAAATCGTACACTTTGTATTATAACCAATGGACTACAAATTAAATTGTAATGCTTTTATAGTGCTATTTCGTGAGTTGCACTAAATGAGTATATATAATCAAGTGAGTAGTAAACGAATATACTACTTGATTAAGTTCGTGGCCGTTCACATAGATTATAAGCCATTATAAAATAGTATGTTATTTTTTATCAGGTAAATCCTTTTCTAACATATATTCTCCAACTTTTGGATTGTCATAAGCATTTATAAATCCTTTTTTATTTTCATAACCAACATTTAATAGGTTTTCAATTCTTTTAGTTTCTCTTGTAACAACTGTAAAAATTGATTTTGTAACTCCTAAAATGTCATATAAGAAATAACTAATTAAGTCATTAACTTCTTTAAAGTTTTCAAGTGACACTTTATTATCACTAAATATTAAGAATTCATTTAAACTAAACCCTTCTTCTAAATCAATGCTTAGTTTAACTTTATAATGATTTTCATCACCTTTTATTTTTATTTCAAATCTAATATTATAAGTTTCATCTTCATCTCGATAAAACTGTATTTCTCTTAAATTAACATTGTCGGTATATAATTCTAAACCGTAAAATTCTAAATAGATAATTATATCTCTATTATTAGTAATTGATCTATAATTATTTAAATCATCTAAATAAACATCTGTTGTCATTCCATTATCTAAAATAACAAAAGCCCCACCTCGTTCATCAAGTGGCTCTAAAAATTCTTGTATATTCTTTCTTGGTATTAATATTCTTGATTTAATCATTTTATTTTTTGACCTTTCATTTTTAATAAACTCCGATGTATTCTCCAAGTTTCATGTTTTCTGCAGTAGTCCATACATTATTACCACTTCTTGATGATCCAGTAACAAATCCAATAGCAAATGAACTTGAATTAAATGATAAGTCTTCTGTTAAGTAATTATCAACAATTTTAGGTTTGTTTGTTGCTCTCGAATCTTTTATCCATGAATGCACACTCTTAGTTTCAGTAGGTGAAATATAACTACCTCTACATACTACAAATCCTTCTTTAGTCCTATAACCTTTCGCTTCTTGTTGAGTTCCTTTCTTGAAATAAAAATAAACTCTTTCATTGTTAACTTCATCCATCGCTTCTACTTCATCAAAGAACTTATAACCTAACGCTGATATCATCATTTTAGTCTTTTTAACAAACTCAACTAATGAACCTTCATCAACTTTTGATAACTTTGATTTTGTTGGTATTGTTTGCTCTAGTGAATATCTCCCAGCTTTAGTTGCTAAATCATAATAAATGTTTTCTAAGTATTTAACTTTTGCTTTATTTAAATAGTCTTGCTCTGAAGTAATAACAATAACATCAGAAAACCAGGATCTCTTTTCATCCTTCTCATGGCTTTTAATTCTTTCTAAAACATCTTCTGACTCACCAACATATAGTTTGTGTTCTCCATTGTTAATACCTGTTAAAAAATAAACTCCAGGCTTTTTAATTTCATCTTGAAGCTTTGATTCATAAATGTATGATCTTGGTATTTTATGAACCACCCCATTGAAGTTATCCATAAACGCTTCACATATGCTTGTTGGATCTCCCAGTTCAAAAAACAATCATAAACTTATCGGATAAGCATTCTTATACATCCTTATTCCTCTTTTCCATATTTATCATTTGTCTTGATTCAAAAACTTTTCAAGCTCTAATTCTAAACGAAGAAATTCTAAATACTTTTTAATTAATTCCTTGTGTTTGATGTTTTTGCTAATATATTCATTCATTAAAACATCTTCTATTTTTTTGTATTCAGCATCAGTACTTCGATCATAAATGCTTTCGTAATGATTCCATATCGCTATTTTTAAATTATTATATGGTTTTATTACAAATGAGGCTAAAAGCCAACCACCAATCCCAAGAAAAACAAAACCACCTAGAACAAAATAAGAACCATCGTCGGTTGTTGCAGCAAAGAACATAATTGGTGTCATTAAAAAAATCATGATTGAAATTACAAGAAACGTTATAACTTCACTTTTAAATTTTCTAGCTTGTTCATAACCAAAAATTCTAGAAAGATTTTTATGCCATACCCATTTAAAAGATGGCTCTCCAAAATTCTTATCAACATTTGCTTGAATAATCTTGCGTTTATTTTGTGATCTTTTTCTTTTAATATCTTTCTTTCTTTCTTCTAACTTTTCAGAAAGATCATATCTTTCTTCAAGAACACCTTTTAAAACTTCTATTTCAAATTTTTCTTCTATATTTAAATCTTCTAAATCATCAAACCAACTAATTCTAAAGCGTGTAAACTGCATTGGCTCATTATATTTAATATCATCTTTTTTACTTTCTAGTTCATATATTTGTGATCTCAATCTTGCATTTTGACTATTTATTTCACGATTTTTTGCATTTATTTCATCATTTCGCATTTCATATTGTTTTCGTTGATAATCGGTTGCATCATATGGGATACTAATTAAATCAATTGTATCTCTTAAGCTTGCAGTTAAAGTTGAAATTTGAATTTCTATCGTATCGACAACTGGTTGATATTTCTTCCAATATTCGTCGTGCTCTACAAAGTCTTGATATTCACGAACAGCTATTTCTTTCAAAACACTTTTAAAATCGGCTGACATAGTATTAAAATCAAAAGAACTAAATCTTTCTTTTAAATAACTCTCACTTTTAAAATACTCTTCTCCTTTTTCATAGCTTAAATAATTGTTTTGCTCACCACACACTGTGCAAAAATAAGCTTTGTCAGAAATCAATCTTTTACATCTATTACAATTTACAATTTTCATTTTATCTCCCCGCTTTCACTCTAGGTACATTATTTGAATCCAAATACCAATCATCTCTCCAATATATTTTAAATTTACTTGTTTCTGTTTTCTTATCCCAGTTATTATCCCAACCTGTTTGTTTATTAGTTTTTGTTGTAAATATGTTAGTATTTAAAGAATAATAGAATATTCCTTCACCCATGGTTGTTACCGAGTCTGGTATTACAAAATTTTTCAAACTCGTTTCCTCAAAAGCATAACTTTCAATAGTTTTTAAGTTACTTGTTTCATTTATCCTAATTGTGTAAAGATCTCTAGTAGCTGCAAAAGCTGAATAACCAATAGTTTCAATTGAATCTGCAAAATCAACAGATAACAAATAAAAATTAAAAGAGAATGCACCATATCCAATAGTTTTAACTCCTTCAGGTATAGCATAAGTAGCTAAAAGTTTTCTTTCTGGAAACTTAAGCAGAGTTGTCATATCCTTATTATAAAGAATACCCGAAACTGTTTTAAAATAGTTGTTACTGCTTGATATATTAATTTCTCTCAAATTCTCAGTGAAAATAAAAGCATTTTCAGATAACTTTTTTAACGATGATGGCAAATTAACTGTAGTCAATCCGGAAGCATTAAAAAATATTCCCTCACCTATCTCTTCAACACTGTTTGGTAACGTCAGCGTGCCTAAATTTTGTGTGTTCGCAAAACTATAATCACCAATTTCTTTAACACTCTCTGGAAAGGTTATTTTATTTAAACTAATGGCGAAATTAAAAAGTTTATCACTTATTCTATTCACTTTACTTCTTGGATCGAAATTTACTTCCTGCAATAGTTTAGTATCTTCAAAAGCCCCATGTTCCACAGATGTTAAATTTATACCTAGATTTGCTTTTTTAATACCACTATTAGCAAATGCCCATTTACCTATCGTTTTTAAAGAACTAGGAAAATCAAAATTATAAAGTTTTATTGTATCGGCAAAAGCATAGTCACCAATTTCTAATAAATCACTATCAACTGAAATTATTACCTCTGACAATTGTTTTGCTTCTTGAAATGCTTTTTCTTCAATTATTTTAACATTCCTAGGAATAGTGATGCTAACAATGTTCTCATTATTTTCAAACGCTTTTGATCCTATATTTGTAACCTTTTTATTCTTATACATATTTGGAATAACAACATCTTTTTTGTTTTTTCTAATACCTACGACTTTATAGGTATCATTGCTAGTTAATTCAAACTCTAAGCTAGTTGTATAGTTTGGTCTAAGTGCCAAAGCAATAATTAAAGAAATTAAAGCGATAGTTAGAACTACACTAGTAATAATTATTATTTTTTTATTTTTTCTCTTTCTATTTTTAGCTTTTTCTTCTAATGATAATATCAACTTCTCGCAAGATTCAATTCTTTGATTTGAATCCTTATAATCAATAATTTTTTTATAGTATTCAATAGCCTTTTTAACATCATCAACATTATTAGATGTTTCCAATTTCTTAGCCTGCACATAAATTTTATTAGAATTTAACATATTAGCTTTCTTTAAACATTCATTCATTAGATTTTCAGAATCCAAATATCCAATAATTTTTTTAAAGTTAATTGAACATTCCTCAAAATCTTTTGCAGTTTTGGCTGATTTCATTAAACCGACATACAAATTATATTGATTTTCTAAATCTGAATCTTCTAATTTTGTTAAAGTTTTCTTCAACAATTCTTGTGAATCTTTATAATTACCTAATGCTTCCAATAGTTCCTTAGCTCTGTTATAACTACCAACATCTATTAATTTAATTGCTGTTAAATAACTAACCTCTTTTTTCGCATCTTTTTTTGACTCTTCTATTAAATTTAAATATTCTAATAATTGATTTTTTAATTTTTCATTATCTGATAACATAATGTGTTTAAAATACTTGTTTTCAGAAAATGAATCAGTAATACTGCCTAGACCTTCTTGGTTTTCAACTTTATACTCCGCTAGTAACTTTCCTAGATTTCCCATTACATTTAAAGGATCAGCTTCTAATATTCTATTAAAGACAAAATTAGCATTCACCCAATCTTTATTACGAATATAATCAAAACCTATCTTCAATTCTTCTTCTAAATGTATTTTCCCTTTGATAGGTAATAACTTTTTGATACCTCTTAATAAATCTTGCCTGTAAGCTATGTTACTCATGTCTAAGGCTTGTAGATGTGAAAACTCAATAGGTAAATCATACGGATTGAAGTTTTTGTAAAGTGGTATAAGATGTTTGTTAGAGTCTTTTTCATTCATCATATTTATAAATCTGTACCATTCGTTTTTAACCCAAGTCGCATTTATATAATTTAAGTCAGTTCCAACAACTACCATAATTTTAGAACTACTTAAAGCTGCATATATATAAGGCTCATACTCTACACCTAACTTTTTTTCTAATGTTATCATAGAGAAAAATACTTTATAACCTTCTTTTGTTAAATCATTATAAATTTTTTCAGCAATTACTGAATCTTCTGTTCGCTTACCATATTCGTCAACTTGTTTATAGCAAATAAAAACATCATATGGGTCTTCATTTTTCAATAAGTGAATACTCTGTTTTTGAATGTTTTCAATGATTTGTGCATCATTTTTATAAATTTCTTCTTGATGAAAATCAGCATGTTTAATTGCTTGTAAATAATTAACATCGTCAAAAACAGATGTATTTTGAGTCCTATTAATAGTTATGGTTTTTTCTGTGGGACTACTATCTATATATTCCACTCCATATTTACATAATACTAAAGACCAATATGCTTCTGACTCAGTATAGTTTTCTTTTAAAATTTGTTCATATAATTGTTCGGCTTTTTCATATTCATTTGTTCTCAAAAAATGATTAGCCCTATCATATAAATTGTAAATTAAATCGGTTTTTAAGTTCGGTATTGATTGTTCTACACCACAATAATTACATGTTGCTGTAGTTTGGTTTTCATTCAATTCAATTGTCCCAGCACAAACCTTACATTTATATACTCCCATATTTTTCTCCCATAAAACTAGTTATTTAAAATTTTTTACAATTCTATTTCTTTCTTTTATTAATTTTTTTATTTCCTCTACTAAGCTAACTTTTTTATCTTCACTAGAACTATCTATTAATTTTATCTTTTCAAGTATATCCGCTTCTATTTGCTGCACGTCATCTTTACTAATTGGATCGCTATGTCTTATTAATTCTTTAAGTTCATTCAAATTTGATAAAAGTTTTTCTTCAGTGGTGTCATCTATTAAATTTTCTACTTCTATTTGTATTTTTCTAATATAACTAACTTTTTCTTTAATCTTTTCATCAATTCGTTCTATCTCTTCTGTTCCAGCAGTTACACTTATTAACCCAATAATACTAAAAACAAATACTATAGCATTAACAACAATTGCATATTTATAATCAAAGCTAGGAACTGACATTTGTGCGATTCCTAAAATAAATTGTAAAATAACATAACTTCTTATTACATATATTAGAGGAACCCTATAAAAACGACTTTTTAATTCTTTTTTATCAAAAATTAAATATAAAACAACTGTGCTTACTATGTAAGACAAAGTAATTGAAATATAACCAACCCAAAAATGTCCGCCTTTAGTAAATGGTACTAAAAAAGCAATTAAATTGAATAACCCTAATAATAATGCAACTACTCCGAAATACATAATTTTATTTTTACTAATTTTCATTATGATATTCTCCTTATAATATTTTTGCTAAGAGTTCATTTTTTAACTTTTCAAACTCTTCTTCAGTTATTAAATTTGACTCTTTCATTATTTGTAGTTTAGCTACTTTTTGTCTAAATTCATCCAGAGAATCAGTACCTGTTGCACCACTTAGAGCATCTTTCGTAACACCCGCTACCTGTGAACCAATACCACCTGCTACACCTGCAGCCATTCCGAGTCCAATTCCTGTACTAGTAAATTGTCCTACAGCTTCATTTTCTGCTACTTTTTCGGCAACATCAAGACCACGTTCTTCTTGGTATGTATATCCTTCTAATCTTCTCTTTGCGGCCATTGCTTCTGCCTCAATAACTTTTCTTCTTGCTGCAGTTGTTTCATCAATTAATCCAACTTCTTGCCTTAACTTTGCTTCTGCTACATCTCCATATTGACGATAGTATAGGTCTTTAAATTTTTCAAAAGTACGTTCACCATCAGGTCTAGCAATATTTGTAATAAAAAACCTTTCTAAAACTAATCCATAATCACTAAAATCATTTAGTAATGACTGATGTATTACTTCTGATAAAACGTCGATTTGGCTTTCAATAGTAAAAATACTAACGTCTCCTTTTAACATTGTTTTTGATAATAGAGGTTTCATTCTAACCATTAAAAAGGATCTCAGTTTATTTGTTAAACTTTGCTGATTTAGATTTCTTTCAGTTCCAACTAATTTTAGGATTAATTTTCTAGAATCCTCAACACGCATTGTCATTTCCCCTGAAGCACCAATAGATAATGGAAAATTATACGTTGGATCAATATAATTAACTTGACTATCTGTTCCCCATTTAATTGCCATTTGCTCTACCTTATTAATAAAATAAATAGAACATGTATAAGGAGTTTGGTCTCCTGTTGCTCTATTTAATGCTTTTCTAAGGAGAGGTATATTTTGCGTTTCTAAAGTATGCCTTCCTGGACCAAAAAGGTCTAAGGCCTGACCATTTAAGAAAAACAATGCTTCTTGTGATTCATGAACAATTAATTGTGAACCTGTATTAAAGTTCTCAATCGGAGATTTCCATACAAATGTATCGTTGGCTCCTTCATATTTAATAATACTGAATACTTTACTCATGTTTTTTTACCTCCATATTATTTATTAAATTTTTTATTATAACAAATATGCTACAACTTATAATAAAATTATATCATTTATAAGTTAATTCTTCAATGTGCTTTGTTAATTAGTTAGAGTCAACTTTTAACTGGTGAGACTAAATTAATTTTATATTTCTATTTACAAAAAATGAGAGACTCCTTATAATGTAACTACCAACTCACAAGAAAGGATGTCTCTCATGAATATTGTAACA
>DUUN01000246.1 GCA_012841535.1 Gallicola sp.
AACAATTATAGCATGGAACTTATCGTATACATTAGAAGCTGAATCAGTAGTTAAAGGTTTTAAGTTAAGTGAAACAGCAAGATTATCATGGAAATCTTAACATCTACACTTTTAACTTGTCCTTTTTTAAGTTTCCCCATTTTAAATGTTAGAGATATAATAAAGATAACCAAAAAAGACAAAGTTAATTTTACCAATTAGCAGTTTTTAAAGGTTATCTTTTTTAGTATAATAGTAGCATAAATTATTAAGGGAGAATAAATTATGAATGCTATTATAACTACTACACTATCGTTTTTCAATATGCATAACATAAAACCAAATTTTAGTGCATTAGCTAGAGAATATGATATTGATCGTCACACTATAAAAAAACACTATGATGCTGGAGGAGTAAAACCTAGAAAGAAAAGAGATTATTCTAGTAAATTAGATGAGTATTTAGAATTAATCAAAGAGAAATTAGAAATTGTTGGAATAACGTACATAGGAATTTATAAGTTTTTAGTAAGTGAAAAAAAATATACTGGAAGTTACTCTAATTTTAAGGCTTATTTAAAGTCTAGGAAATTATCTAAACCAAAGTATAAAAATACACCACACGTGAGATTTGAAACACCTAAAGGCAAGCAACTTCAAGTTGATTGGAAGGAAGATATATCTATAACAACTAAACATGGAGAAGTAATAAAGTTCAATTTATTTGCATCTACACTAAGTTTTTCTAGGTTACATCGCTTTATATATTCTGAGTCAAGAACTGAAGAAGCTTTTATACGTTGCACATTAGAAACCTTATATCATATAGGTGGTAAACCAGAAGAAATTTTAACAGATAACATGAGTGCAATAGTTGATGTTAGAGGTAAAAATAAAGTTAAACATTCTAAGATATTACAACTTGAAAAAGACTTGGGGGTTAAAATTAGACTATGTAAGGCTAGATCACCTGAAACAAAAGGTAAAGTTGAATCATCAAATAGATTTGTAAGCCGATTATTGGCCTATAATAACGAAATTGAAGATCAAGATCATTTACTAGAAATTATCAAGAAACTCAATATAGAGATAAATAACGAGATTAATAAAACAACAAATGTAGCTCCAATAGTTTTATTTCAAAAAGAAAAAGAGTATTTATCTCCTATACCAACTAAATGTATGATAGATGCATACATAGTTGACAACTTAACCTGCGTAGTTCCACCAACACTGTTAGTTAAATTCAAAGGAAATGAATACTCTGTACCCATGAAATATATAAACAAAAGGGTAAAACTAGTCCAAATTGAAAATATACTTCATATATATTTTAACACAGAACTCGTTAGAACGCACAATATTTCAAGTAAAAAAATCAATTATAATCAAGATGATTATAGTGAAGCTCTAAGACACTCAATTAAAAATAAAGACGCCGATATAGATAAAATCGCTGAAGAGAACTTAAAACTATTAGATTTTGGAGGAGAATGATGAATAACCAATACTTTAAACTTAATAACAATTTAGAAACATTAAAACTATTAGAGATTAAAAATTCTTTAGATAATACAATAGAACGTATAAACAAAGCTGAAATAAATTTTACAGAAGCTTTATTTGAGTTAACAGAAAGAGAAATAGAGTTTCAAAAACAAAGAGCAAAAGTTGCAATAGTCAAAGTTGCAAATTTCCCATTTCAAAAGACATTTAATGATTATGATTTCAGTTTTCAACCATTACTAAATAAAGCTGAAATACTTGATCTTAAATATCTTAGATTTCTAGACAATCATGAGAACATTTTGTTTCTTGGACCACCTGGTGTAGGTAAAACACATTTAGCTACAGCTCTAGGAATGGAAAGTGCATTAAATAGAATAAGTACTTATTTTATAAGTTGTCATGATCTAATACTACAGCTTAAAAAAAGTCACCTAGAAAATAGGCTAGAGCAAAGGTTAAAACACTTTGCATCATATGCAGTATTAATAATAGATGAGGTTGGTTATCTGCCCTTAGATATTGAAGCATCAAACCTATTATTTCAATTGATAGCAAAAAGATATGAAAAGAAATCAACAATAATTACAACGAATAAGAATTTCTCAGAATGGGGAGAAGTTTTTGGAGATACAGTATTAGCAAATGCAATACTTGATAGACTATTACACCATTCTAAAGTATTTACAATTAAAGGACGATCATATAGAACTAAAGATATTATAAAGGTTAATATCACTAGCGAATAGAAAAAGGATTCCTTTAAAAATTTTCGCCTTCATATACTAGGGGGAACACATTTCCCCCTAACCCCTATTGGTTATATTAACATTATCTTTTTTGGTAATATTTTTATTGACTTCTAACATAAATAAATAAAGTTATAGAAACATAAAAAATGAACTACTAGAGTTGTAATTGTAGTTCGTTTTTTATTTAGATATGACAAAATAGAGAATGCCTACATTTTGACTTTCCCAGGGTTAGATATATATGATATATATTTAAATCTTTATTCCATTTATGGTAAACAAGTTTCGTTCTCTTTTTGGCTTTATTCTTATAAACTCTTTGTTTATATTTTCTTTTATAATTGATACTACCTCAACTATTCCCCTAATTATCTGATAATACCAAAATTGTACCTTTTGTTTTATTGACTTACCAGTTTTTATTATATGAATAGTATATACATCCCTATCATTTGATAATATTCCTAAATAGCCAATAACAAATGTTATGAAACTGTTTAAATTTCTAATACTTGAAATACTTCTAACTAATAATTTTTCAAAGTTAAACTGCTGTTTCTTAAATTTAAAGTATTCCTCTATTCTCCATCTAGATAAATAATCTCTTACCACTTTTATCAAATCTTGTTTACTCTTTATACTTTTATTTGTAAGTAGCTTAAAAGGTATGTTTCCAATCCCATACATAACAACTAACGTCATGTCATCTTTAAATCCTGATAATTTTACTTTAGTATGACTTACTTTGCATTCATATGATTCATCATTAAACATAACTGTTATATTTGTTTTACCTTTTATGTTTAATACTACATTATCAATAGACTTTCTTTTTTTCTGATGAATGACTTTTCTTGTTTTCTTCATTCTTATAATATATTTAAGTTTGTTTTTAGTTAAATATCTCAACACTGCATTAGAATCAAAACCTCTATCCATAACATATGTACCACTTGTACCAAAGTTTTCAACGTTTTTATCTAGCGCTTTAAATAAAATATTATTTTGACTAATAAAACCGGGTTCCAATTGACTCCATACATTTGAATAAGTACTTATTGGTTGTTTGTTTTTATTTAGTGCTGTAATCTCTGTAATATAATAACCCTTTGCATAAGAATTATCATTGGACCCATCAGTTATATCAGCTAAATACTCTAACTTCTCACTTGCAACTTTAACTATATCTGAATGATCAACGCAAAAGATTGTATCATTATTGATACATGGTTTTACAGATTGTATGTAATTGTTATAAACAAGATCCATTTGGTTGAAATTATTTAAGTTTCTAGATAACCTATCAATAGATTTCTTAATTGTAATTGATTCGTTTAAGCTTCTTGCTATATCAGATAAGTACGATGAACTACTAGCTGTTAGACCATAAATCATTTGTGTAACAAACTTCAAATCAGTTCTAAATAAACCTAGGGTAAGTTTATTTGAATAACTTAATAAATTGTAAGATTGTAAATGATATGAGACTAAAAGAATAAAAAAGAAGAAGAAAGCAAAGGGGTTTAAGGGGGAATGTGTCCCCCTTATAGTATGGACGCGAATTTTTTAGAGAATGGCTTTTGATAATTCACCATACCTTTGGAAATCAAGTATTCCCGCATCTCAACCGGAGTCCTGTAA
>DUUN01000803.1 GCA_012841535.1 Gallicola sp.
AACAGATGGAGTTGTAGTGGCAACATCTGCAAGTGCAGAAGTAGCAATTACACCATCAGCAACCTTTAAATCGGGTAGGTTAGAGCGTTTGTTTTTAACTCTTCCATCAAATCTTAGATAAAGTTCAGATGAACGCATAGCTTCTTCAAAAGGGAAGGAACTGTTTAATGTGAAATTACCACCTCTGTTTTGGCTTACTGCAGTTCTGTTACCTGAAATATTATCACCCTGAAAACTATAAGGTGTACCGGCAAGTTCTTGGTTATTGCCATATTTCAATACAGGTGTTATTGTAACAATTGCATTTTTATTAAACCATTTCTCTGGAAATGTAGCATTAATAGTTACAGGAACCTGATTCCCCACTGTTTCAAGTGGTGATGGAGTAACATTAAAATTGTTCTGAGAAAGTGGTTTTAACTTACTACTACATGACGTGGCAAATAGTGCTACACCTAGTAGAAGTACTAGTGATAATAAACGAGAAATTCTTTTCATGATGTGTATTTTATAAATTAATTCTAAATATTTATTTACGCTTTAATGGAGTAGTTGTCATTGATTTATTCTTGGTACAAATTTACCTCATTTTGACTTAAAAACAAAGTTTGCAGATTTATTAATTTAGATTGATAATTTAATTCATTTATGAGCAATTATTAACACTATGTTTAATTGATATAATATTTAAAGACTTGCATGCTAATTATTTAACTTAACAGAAATGTGCACTTTAATTAAATAATTTACCCTAATAGTAATATTCCAGTCGATTAAACTTTTACAGTTTTGACACTTCTGAAAGTTAATTAAACATTAAAACTTAAATTTTTCAATATATTCATCGTATAATTTGTTGCATTTACAACAGAATATGCGTGATATTCTCTTCGTAATGGATAATTAGATCTAAACCAGTAAAACTTTTGTGGATTTAATTTTAACAACTCACTTTCTTTTACTGGATTATAAGTATGCCACACACTATGAGATAGTTGGTTTTTTTCTAAAACTCCATGCAAGTCAATAACGGGTTCAAGTGGATTTGGTATTTCCAAATAGTTTGGGTTAACCTTTAAATTAAAGAATTCAATTAAATTTTCAATACTCATGCGTGTTGCAGTCCATTTTCCATCAGCAGAATAGCCTGCAATATGTGGAGTAGCAATATCTACCAACTCCAATAATTCAACATCTATATTTGGTTCATTTTCCCAGCAATCAATTACTGCACCTGAGATTTTACCGCTCTTAATAGCTTTTTTAAGTGATTGATTACTAGTTACGCCACCCCTAGCAGCATTTAAAATAAAAGGCTTACGCAATGCCTCATCAAAGAACACATCATCGGCTAAATGAAGCGTTTTGTATTCACCTGTTTTTGTTAAAGGAGTATGAAAAGTAATAAAATCACATTCTATTTTAATTTTTTCTATATCAACAAAACCAGAAGAGCCCTCATTAATTTCTCTTGGGGGGTCGTTCAATAGCACTCTCATGCCCAACTTTTTACAAGCAGCTTCAACCTTAGATCCGACATTGCCAACTCCCACAATACCAATAGTTTTGTCTGTCAAATTGAAGTTATACTTCTCGGCTATGTAAAGTAAAGAGGCAGTTATATACTGCTCTACCGAATTGGCGTTACATCCCGGAGCAGTGCGCCAACGAATACCATTAGCGTCGCAATACTCAGTGTCTATGTGATCATAGCCGATGGTAGCCGAGCAAATAATTTTCACATTACTGCCACTAAGAATTTCTTTTCCAAAATGAGTTACAGTTCGTACTATTAGCGCATCTTTATCCTTTATAGATTCTTTGGTAAACATATTACCTGGTAGATACTCTACTTCTCCAAACCGTTCTATAACTCCCTTTAGATAAGGTATATGCGCATCAGCTAAAATTTTCATTGACTGTTTAATT
>DUUN01000216.1 GCA_012841535.1 Gallicola sp.
AATCAAACAAAATATACAGACTTTGACAAAAGAGAAGATATTAGAAATGCATTAAGATCTGATATTATAAGAACACTTTCTAAGCATGGATATCCTCCTGTTACAGCTACTGAAGTTTATGATAAGGTTTTTGAGACTGCTCAAAACTTCAAAAAATACAATTAACAATATGTTTTGTGATTGGAGTTTTTAAATGTTTAATTGGAATAGAAAAGAATTAGAAAATCATTTAGATGTACTTTTAAAGTATGATTTTAATAGTGTTCCAATTGATTATATTGAATCATATAAACCTAAAGTTCCAACTAAGTTCTATAAATATAGAACATTTAAAAACATGCATTTAAAAGCAATAGAGGAAGATTATATTTGGCTTTCTCTTGCTAAGGACTTTCCGGATAAATCTGACAGTACCATAAACTATAGCTTTAAAAAACAATTTAAAAATATTGAGACAGTTATAAAAGAATTAATGCCTGAATTAGTTTTCAATGAAATAAAGAAATATTTAACAAAAGGTGGCAAAGTTAATCCATCAGTTTTTAAAGATATAACTTTAGAAGATGCGATTGATTGGATGAGAAATCACACATATAGCTCTGGGCGATTTAATTATAAAAAAACAAGAAGCTATATGAGATCTATGAAAGCATCTGAAAAACAAATAAATGAATTTGAAAAAAAGACAAAAGAAATGATGTCAAAGGAAAATATAAAGATAATTAGCGAAAAGTTTTTAGACGATTTATCACTTATGAATGATAGATTTAGAGAAATGTATTATATACACTCTTTTTCATCAGTAAAAGACAATTCATTTTTATGGGATACTTATACAAATGATGACGAAGGATTTTGTATTGAATACGACATTGCTGGTATAGATAAAGAGATAATTCAAATGTTACCTATTTTATATACTCCAATTGAAGACATTAAAATGGACCAACTAATAAAGATTGCGATAATGAATCATCAGAGCAAGGTTAATAAAACGGATTTACATGAACTATCATTAAAAGTATTTAGCCATTTACTTACTAAAAATCCTGATTATAATACTGAAAGCGAGTGGAGACTGATAGTTAATAAAAGTAAACACGAATCTAACGAGTATTACTTTCCATTTATAAGCGCTATTTATTTAGGCTCAAATATGAAAGAACACAATAAAAAGAGAATGATTAATATCGCTACTAAAAAAGGCATCAGTGTATACCAAAGAGAAAGAAGTAAATTAAATACAGAATATATATTTACCAAAATTTTGTAAAGTACAAGAAGAGGTGCGGATATTTAAAAATACGCACTTTTTTTGAAAGGTGATAAATTAATGAGAAACTTTACCTTTGACAATGAAATAAAAATTATTGAACATTTTAGGGATAGCAATTATCCTCCTTTAGGTTTACCCGAAAATGAGGAAAATATTAAAATCATTCATAGTTTATACAAAGATATTAATTGGAAGAACTGGACAAATAATTCAGGAAAAGATCAACTACCTCCTGACTTCTATAACATTAAAGAAAAATTGATGTTAGAAGTTATGAGAATTGATGATCACGCTTCAAACGAAGGCAAAGCAAATATTATTAAAAAAAATGAAAATAGGATGTTAAGAGAATTACAAAGTACAGGAATTTTAGATAATCTATCACCAGATGCTTCAGTATTTACATTAACCGATAGTAAATTATCAACCAATGAAGATCATAATTATGTTAAATATTTTGAGAATTTTAAAAGAATAGTTGAAAAACATTCTAATCAAGTTAGTAATTACAGGGAAAACTATCCTAATTACAAATTGATATTTTTTGTCTTTGATGAATCTTCTGGCACGTATTTTGAAACGCCTGAAAAAAGCTCAGAAATTATCGTTAAGAAGGGAATGGAACTAATTGGCAAATTGCATTTTTATTGGCTAGACAAAAAATTTGTCAATATCATTGAGAATAGTAAAGCTGATTACTTTATTTGGTATAAGCCTTATGGCTATTTTGAAACTAGAGAAGGTATTAACGATATTTTACCAAAAGTAATTATATATGACTTGAAAGATATGAAAGTAGAAAAAATCAAATATAATTCATCAAAAATGATTAGCTCAGAAATATAAAGTAAATTTAGTGTAGACAGCAGTAGTTTATAAGTTTATATTAATTATTAATACCGTATTTTTCAATACCTAAACAAATCCTATAATTATTCAAGCAATCAAAATTAATATAAAAAAATAAATATAGAACGGCTTATTTGTAACTAAATAGGTCGTTTTTTTGTTGTTTGTACACTTTTTATGTGAAAAACATACTAAATTCGCTAAATCTTGGCAAAACGGTAAACGACTTGCCATTAACCATTGAGGAAGTAGTGAAGTTATCCATTTAAGTTGTTAAAACGCATAAAATTAACAAAATTTCAAAAATAACCGGCAAAACAGTACCCTGCTTGCCATTAACCATTGAAGAGGTAGTTGGATTAT
>DUUN01000448.1 GCA_012841535.1 Gallicola sp.
ATTTTACAATGAATGAAGATGAACCTATGGAGCGTGAAGTTGCGATTGATCCTGAGATGCTAGGTAAAGTTTTTGAAAATTTACTTGATGATAAGGACAGAAAATCAAAAGGAGCTTTTTATACACCAAGAGAAATTGTACATTATATGTGTCAGGAGACACTGATAAATCATCTTGTAAATAAAACAGGATTACCAGAAATAGATATTAGAGATTTTATTCTTTATGGTGATTTGATGAGGGATGAAGACACGACTGTTGAAGTTCGTGAGGGACAAAGGGATATGCTTATTTCAACAGAAATATTTGATCTAAATACAGGTGTAAATAGATTACAGGAGTTAGATGATATTTTAGCTAATGTTAAAGTGGCCGACTTAGCTGTTGGATCAGGAGCGTTCCCATTAGGTATGTTAAATGAAATACTGAAGGCTAGAGAAACATTAAGTGAATATATGTCTATTGGTATGAATTCATTTGAGAAACTAAGCTTTTATGCATATGATAGAAATCCATATTATCTAAAGATTAACACTATAAAAAATTGCATCTTTGCATGTGGCATTGAACCGAGTGCTGTAGATATAGCTAAGCTTAGACTTTGGCTTTCAATTGTTATAGATGACAATATTAGTGAAGATAGCAATAATGGTAGATTTGAAACGCATACAAAGCCAAGGCAACTTCCAAACCTAGACTGTAATATTATTTGTGGCGATAGCCTGATCGATGAGTTTAAAGGTATTAGATTGTTAAATGAAAGTGAATTACTGAATAATGTAAAAGAAGATTCTCAAAAGTCTATGTTCCAAAAAGGAGTAGATAGCTTATTAAACGAATTGATTAGATTACAGGATAAATTGTTTTTTACGAAGGAGCATAATGAAAAGGAAGAGATTAAAAATGAAATACAAAAAATATATAATAGGATAATTCTTGAGCAAATACAAGGAAATCCTGAAATTATTGAGGAATACTATGAAACTATGAACGAATCATCAAAGCCGTTTATTATATGGCAGTTATATTTTCCTAGGGTTTTTAAAGATAATGGTGGTTTTGATATTGTAATTGGAAACCCTCCATATGGTGCATTACTTGGAGATGATATTAAAGAGTATTATAGAGAAAAATATGAAGAGGTTCAATTTAAAATTGATTCATATGTATTGTTTATTATTAAAGCATATGAACTTGCAAACAGTGATGGATGCGTATCATTCATTATTCCAAACACTTTATTAAATAATTACTTTTTGGCCACTTTAAGAAGAAATATGGTTATAAATAAAAAAATAACTCATCTTATAAATTTTGATAATTCTGTATTTGATGCAGTTGTACATTCTCTTATTATTCAAGTTAGTAATTCAAAACAAGAAACTGATAATTCTGTTTACATGGCTTGGAATTTAAAAGAGAGAATAGAATACCTAAATCAAAATATCTTTTTAGAAAATGAAAAATATTCATTTGAGTTTGGAACTTCTAAAAATGGCTTAATTTCTAGAATAAAAAAAATGGATACGCAAAGGCTTGAGGAAGTATTGGATTTACGACAGGC
>DUUN01000283.1 GCA_012841535.1 Gallicola sp.
AAGAAGCTTTAAAAATGGTATTATTATCGTGGTTATTTTATATAACCACTCATGCAGATGTGGTTCAATGGTAGAATGCCACCTTGCCAAGGTGGAGACGTGGGTTCGATTCCCATCATCTGCTCCAATTGAAAACAACTTACGGACTTAATTGTTCGTAAGTTTTTATTTTTATATAAAACTTTAAAAGTTCTCTTTCTAAAAAGGAGGACTTTTTTCATGCTTGAATTTGAAGTAATTGAAAATCTAAAACCTAATAAAGATTTAACCGACATCTTAAAAGAATTTAAATATAAGGTTAAATTAGGAAAAATTAAAACTATTATACATACCAACTTAAAAGTAATAACACCTACTGAATATCAAATTACATATCCTGCTACTCTTACAATACTTGAATACAAAGTTAATGAAATATCAAATAAGCCATTTTATATTAAACAAAATAATCAAAAGTACAATATTAAAGAAATTACACAACTTTTGAAAAAGTTTTAATTTTAGACTATACATTTTGCTTATTTGTGAGGAAACATATAGAGAAATATATTAAATCTGACTTCGTAAAACTCAATTTAATTGAGGAAACTAATGAGAAATATTAAAAAATTTTAATTTAGTGTCTGCTATTTTGAGTTTGAATGAGAAAACATATGAGATGTATTTTAATATTTCTTGGGAATTTAAGGAAAGGGGGAAAAATTTATGAGATGCGGAGTTTATGTAAGAGTATCTACTGATGACCAAAGGGATAATGGTTATTCTATTGATTCACAACTTAGAATGATAAAAGAATATTGTGAAAAGAATGAATATGATATTGTAGATGTTTATAATGATGCAGGACATTCTGGAAAAGATTTAATGAGACCAGAAATGCAAAGATTACTCAAAGATATCAAATCAAAGAAAATTGATAAGTTAATTGCCATTAAAGTAGATAGATTAACTAGAAATAACTATGATGGTTTTTGGCTACTTAATTATTGTGAAGAACATGATGTTAAGATTGAACTAATACTTGAACCTTATGATGTATCTACTGCCAATGGCGAAATGATATTTGGTATGAATTTAGTCTTTGGTCAACGAGAACGAAAAGAAATTGGTGCAAGAACTAAACGAGCCATGGAAGAAATGGCATTAGAGCGTATTCATCCTAGTAAAGCACCATATGGTTATATTAGAAATAAGGAAAATGGTCATTTAGAAGTAGAACCTATTGAGGCTGAAGTTGTTAAAGAGATATTTGAACTATGCAAGAAATGTCACTCTACTAGAGGTATTGCTACTATTATGAAAGAGAATAATGCTTATTTAAAACAAGGAAAATGGAAATCTGATAGAGTTTATAAAATACTTACCAATTCTATTTATATAGGTATATTTGAATATGGAAAGTATAAAAGAAAACCACAAGATATTTTAAGAGTTGAAAATTATTGTGAACCAATCATTGATGAGGTAACATGGAATGCTACTAGAAATGTTTTAGTAAAAAACAAGCATTCTAACTATGGAGAATATATTCATTTGTTTTCTGGTTTAGTAAAATGCCCTATTTGTGGTGAGATAATGTCGTCATCAGAATCTTTTAAATATCCTAATGGAAAGCAAAAAGTTTATTACCATTTAAGATGTAAAAATCATAATTGTAATGGGTTTGGACTTCATTATAATACAGAAAAAATAGAAGCAAAATTAAAACAAGTATTAGAAGAACTAACAATATTTATTCTTTCTATGGATAATCAAATTATAACTTGTAATTCTACTAAAAGTGATGATGTAAAAGATATAGAAAAAGCAATTGAAAAATTAAAATTACAAGAAAAAAGATTAGTAGATTTATATTTAAGTTCTAATTTAGATGTTGAAACAATTAATCATAAAAATGATGTTATTAAAAAGGAAATCGATAAACTAAATCAAAAGAAAATAAGACTTGATCCAGATAATAGTTCTAAAGAATATACTGTAGAACTTGTTAAAAAATTAGACTGTACTGAAGAAAATGATACTTTATTTTTTACGAACATTAAAAATATTGGCTTTACTTTTCTTTATGATTTGTTATCAAGAGAGGCTAAAAGAGATATGATTCATAGGCTTATATCTATGATAGAAATTAAACGAGATAAAAACTATAATATTGAAATTAAAGATATAAAATTCACAGATGAATTTATAACTAAAAGCAGTAAAGAATATTTAAAATATCTTAATACAATTATAAATGATAATAATATTGGAATTAAATTTCATAAAGAAATTAACGAAAGTGAATTAAAAAATATGAAATCAAGTTATGATATTTTATCAATTATGAAAATGAAAAACAAAGGATATTCTGATGAATTTTTAGAGGATTTTATTACTAAATCACAAGAACATTTATATATAGACGGCATTGTTAGTTGTCCATATATTGAGGAAAATGTTATTAAAGATATTTTAATATTAGTACCTAAAAATGAATTAATTAATGCAATTTAAATAAGAAAGGAATGATAAAAAATGAAAGTTACTTATACAAGGAAAGGCGATTATTTACTACCAGATTTATATTTAGAAAAAGATGCAGACTATGGAAGAATTGGAAGATATGGAATGTTAAGATTACACTTTATTGTCCAAAATAAACAAGCACTTTATGAAATACTATTGATGACAAATAAATTGACTCATCATCTTCTTTTAGTAAGTAGAACTTGTGAAAATTATTATAAAGAACTAATGGAAAACTATATTGAAAATGATGAAAGACTATCTGAAAAAAGCAAAGAATTAAATCCATTGGAATGGACAAAATTAATGAATAACTATAAAAATACAGCAGAAGAAATTGTCTTAAATGAATATGTTTTTATATAAATGATTTTAAAAAAAGAGGAGAAAATTATCAAAATAATTTAATACTCTTTTTATATTTTTCTTAATTTGGGAGTAAAATTATTGTCTAGCCAGCACTGAATTTGTACTCCCGTACAAATTCTACTATGGGAATTCCCATACCCTTACTTTGAAAGAATAA
>DUUN01000410.1 GCA_012841535.1 Gallicola sp.
AGGCTGCTTGGGGCAGTCCTGATGGACATCCATGAGGCATGGATCTCATCCCCAAGGGCTTACATGAAGAACTAATGGAGTGTGAACATTGTACTAGGAAATTTTACACAAGATTCTGGACTTGACTAGCAAGGCAAATAGAATAACTAATCAAAAAATTATCAATTAGCACAAATTATTTCAATAATTTTATGCAATATAACAACAAATCAAAAAATAATTAAATTATCATTCGGACTTGGGAATTAAAAATTGTTAAAGATAAAATTGTTTACAATTTAGTCATAATTGAAAGTTGATTATGAATAATACCCATTAGTAACTTTATAGAATCAAATATAAAATTTGTAAATAACAATGAGCTAAAATATTTAGTTAATCTGATTTTATATTACTGTGATTTGAAATTAACATTATCAAGGTGCTGCATATTTTAAAATTGTGTAAGTAAATTTTATTAGATGCGCAATTTATATGACTATTGCAAAACGAATAAATTTCATTCAATGAATCTCAATTGGTCGTTTGAAAATTACAACTGAATCTGCATGAAATCTAGAATTAAGTCTTAAAATTATAGAATTGAAACCAATAGAAAGTTTGACAACAAGTCATCAGTTGTGAACGATTTTTTAATTGTTAAAATACAATCATAAGAAAATTAGAAAATAAAAAGTCATCCAACAGATCGTTCAAAACAATATTCATAAACAAAAAGTCTGAACTTGAAACAAGATAATTGAATTTAAATTTTAAACCGTGATAAATATAAATTGCTTAAGTCAAACTTAGCTGATCTAAATTCCATAAATAGAATAAATGTATATGGTTGAGATAAAATGGCCTGGCAGGCCGGATAGAAATTGGCTACGCTGTACGATCAAATGCAAATAACATTGACTGAAAATAAGAAATGCCATTTTTGTCTTATTTTGGTTATATAATTAAGCAAAACATATATTTTGCTTAATTATATAGATTAAGATATGATCGTAATGCCCTCTTCATCCCAGGTCTTTTTGTAACTAAATTTCTATATCATTGACAGAGTCTTGCTAAAATTATGAAGATTACAAAACCTTTCATTCACTCGATTATTAAAATTAGCTTAACAAGAAATATGATTCCGATATTCTCATTTTAAGCTCTTACTGAGGCTTTGAGATCCGGTCAGTTTCGTTAACCGTCAAACGGAGGTTTGTTAGTTTAAAGTTTTTTCTTAGATTTTCTATTAAAGTATTCTTCAGCTAATAAACTATATATAGAAGCATCAACAATTCCTTTGTTGCTCCAATCAGCGTGCCTTAAAACTCCTTCATAAGTTAATCCATTTTTTAGCATTACTTTTCCTGAGTTTGGATTATTAGGATCGTGCTGTGATTCAATTCTTTGCACTTTAACTTCCTCAAACAGAAATGGAATGATGGCTTTAAAAGCCTCGCTTGTAATTCCTTTGTTCCACCATTTACTACCAATTGCATAACCTATCTGAACCATATCTATTTTTTCATTCATGTTGACAACAGAAATAGCACCGACGGGTTCAGCTATTTCTTTCAGTTCAATAGCCCACTGATAATAATTTTTTTCTGTATAGCTGTTGATCCACTCTTTCAGTATTTTTTGCGTGACTGATATATCTTTATGGGTTGACCACCTTAAAAACTCAGTTACTTTCTCA
>DUUN01000486.1 GCA_012841535.1 Gallicola sp.
AGTAAAGTAAAAGAGGTATAGATTCATGACTAATAAAGAATATCTATCACAAGTGTATCATTTAGAATTAAAGATTAAACAATTACAGTTAAGGTCAGAGGAATTTGAAAGATTATCAAATACAGTTCCAGGTTCAAACTATGATGGAATAAGAGTCGATGGAACACATAATCAAGAAGCGCCGTATGTCAAATGGATAGTAAAAAAGTCTGAAGTAGATAATAAGATTGCAACTCTTCAAAAAGAGTTGGAAAGATTAAAAGTAGAAATACTAGAGGTTATAGAAAATTTGGAAAACGAAGATCATAAAAATGTTTTAATCATGCGTTATTTAGATATACAGACTTGGGAGAAAATAGCAGAAAAGTTATATTGTTCAACGTCGACTGTTAAACGATGGCATGGTCAAGCTTTATTCAATATAAAGATATAAAATAAAAAACCGAGAATAAATACTCGGTTTTCGCATTTATATTGATAAATAATATTTCACTGCAAAATATATACAGAAGCTATTTCATCGTAACAATCAGTTATGCAATATATTACAATTTCAAAAAGAATACTTAGATAATATAAATCATGTCCATCCTCTTGATATGTTTTATTTGCATAGTTTATTGGCTCTAATCCTTTAACCAATCCCGAAGTGTCATTTATTGGTCTATATTTTAGACGATTTCTCATCCTCTTCCCTTCATGAACAAAATGATTTCTATTATCGTATGTGTGATGAATAACTTTACTGGATATTGTATCATCAAATCGATTTATAACAATTGGAGAAATTCTTTCTTTAAGTACTTCCTTTTTTCCTTTCTTGTTTTTAACATTGAAAAAAGACTCTAAAATTGTGAGTAAAAGTAAATTGGCAATATCATATTTTTCTATAGAAGCTAGTTCATATGCTTCATTGAACAAAATTAGCGCGTTTACCCATTTTCCATATTTCTCAATTTCTTTTTGACTTTTTAAGTTTTTATTATAAAATGTATACTCAATTAAACGGTTTAATAAGTAAGATATTTTGATTTTATTTAATTCTATATCATTCATAGACATATCTAAAATATTAGAAAATCCAAATCTAAATGAGTACCCATAACCATTTTGGTAAGGTCCTTTTTTTGGAGTGCCAGGTTGGTTATAGTATACAACATAAGTAGAACCCATCGGTTGGAATCTGTAAGGACTATTACCACCACTCTTATACATGTTTACTATTCTTAAAATACTATAAATAGATTCAACGATTTTTGGGGCTTCAATTCTTACACTATATTCTATTCCTTCAACAAGTATGGTCATTATTGGAGATTTATCAAAATAACGGTCCTTAACAGCTAATATATGGTTAATATCAAAATTCATATAAACATTCTTGTTAACATATTCATTTAATGATCGAAAACCTGTTTTTTCATTTGAAAAAATGTTTATTTTATTATTTTCAAAGGAAATAGACGTGAATGATTTAGAACTATCTAATACGTTAATTGGAAAAGCAATAACTATTGGGACATATATTTTTTTTAGTTCATTCTCGATCAAATGAATAAAATCTAGAAAATTAATAAAATTAATTAAATCCTTTCTTCCAGGCTTACAAATTAAATCATCTAGGATATTTTGAAATATTCCATCAAGCGTGTAAAATTCAAATTTTGCAACTTCTTTACATATGTCATCCATTAGACCATTGTCTTCCATAATGTTAAGTACATCAATAATATCAAGCTTATTATCATAAACCATTTCGTATAAATCATTTAGTTTATCAATAGAATCCATAAATACTCCTCATATAATTAATTAAAAGATGAACCATTGTGAACCACAATGAACCATTGAAAATTACGTAATAGTATGGTATCATTATAATAGGGAAATAATAAAAATACAAGACTCAATCGAAAATTGGGTCTTTTTTTATTGTAAAAATTAAAGAGTATGTTTCAACTCTTTTAATTTTGATTACTTTTCAAGTGTTTTTACTTCTGGTGAATCTTTAAGTTCGTTTACTTTCGAGATTACCCATCTTAATACTAATCTAATTTGATCGTAGTTTGCTTGAAATAATAGATCATCATTCTTGTAGATGATCACTGAATTCCTAATGACTTTTACAGAGTAGTTTTTAATTTTAAAATCAACAATTAATTCTTGCATAAAGTTTTCCTTTCTGGTTTCTGCAGTTTTGATTATTGAGAAGTCACTCTCTATTAAAGTCCTTGTAAATTTTGCGAGGGAGGAGTGGTACTATGCCATACAAAGCAAAACGTGGTTGCCAATATCCAGGATGTAATCAATTATCTGATAAAGAGTATTGTTTAGACCATCAAAAAATAATGGTAAAAGCATATAACCAATATACTAAATCACCAGATCATAACAGGAAGTACGGATATCAATGGAAAAGGATCAGAGCTCGATATGCTAAGGAGCACCCTTTGTGTGAGATGTGCTTTAAAGAAGGAAGGTACACAAGGCTTGACGAGGTCCATCACATCATACCTGTTAGTAGAGGTGGGACCAATGACACCACCAACCTTATGAGCCTGTGCAGATCATGTCACAACAAGATTCACATTGAGCTTGGTGATAGAAACTAGGGTAGGGGGGATGCGG
>DUUN01000538.1 GCA_012841535.1 Gallicola sp.
GCGAAAAGGCCACTATATAATCCATAATATGTTAAAAATTCTACTTATCAATATCTTTTGCATAAAGTAGTCATTTCATTCTGAAAATAAAAAAAGCCCATTTCTGAGCTATTTTAACAATAATGTGTTAGTGTAGTCATAATGCTACACTTTTTTTATGCATTTTAATTGAAATGCACCCTAATCCAACCGAATGTGTTTAAAATGCACCCACATATAAATGTATTGTTAATGAAATGCACCCTACTTATCTAATGATTTATTATCAATTTCAATTTTATTTTCTTTTTTATTCAATCTAGAAAACAATGATGGTATTAGTATTGAACCTAAAAGCACTGTTGTTAAATCCAATATTCTATCAAATGCAATATTATTTTGTGTTTCAAGATTCATTTCAAATAAAACTATCAATCCCATTATTGAAGTGACAACCATTATAATTAAAAAATCAGATAAGTTTATTCTCCTCTTTTTTGTTTCTGGGATATTAGAATTTAATACTAAAGCTTTCCAATATAAATAAATTGTAATAAGTATCGACCAGTAAAATAAAATCGGTGTCAATATCGTTAGTGTATTTGATAAATAAAAGTTTGATAAATAAATATCATTAACAATTGTTTTTAAATTAAATTTAAATCCAAACAAAATAACTATTATTACTTGAAATTTAAATAATCCAACTAAAGAAGTTAAAATCATTCGTTTTTCATTAAAATCACTTTGTTTACCTATTCTAATAAGTTTAGGTATTGTCGTAATTAATAAGATAATTAGGTATATGCTTATTGCAGTCTCAATATTAGTTTTTAATCCAATTATAACCGGAGCTAACATAGCTAGAATGTATAATATAAAAAACAATACCACAACAAAATATCCAATTATTTTACCGGTTTTTTTATGTTTATCATCTTCATGTTTTATGTCTTCTTCCATTTTGTTCGCAATATTTAATCCAGCCAAAAATGCCTTTTTCAATGACTGATTTTTAATAATATGATCAAGGTCTTTAAGAAAAGCAAACAAAAATACTATAGCATTTATAGCACTAAGGATTAAAAATAAAATATTCATAATACCATACCTCACTTATTTATTAAACACTATGTCTTTAATAATTTCTGGAATTTGAACCTTAACTTCAAAAAGCTCCCTTATTTTAAAGTAAGTAAATCTAATTGCATCAATCTCTATTTCTTGTTTTAAATAATCAATATCAGATATAGGGGTGTTTTCACCACTTATTGTTTGGTAATTATCGAATTCTTGTTTCCAAACTAAAAGTTTATTCATTGGTTCATTCTGAATATTTTTAATTGAGTATCATTGGTAAGCATGTCTTGATTCATGAAAACAAGTAACTATCACTTCAATCCACTCACTATTTAATACCCAATCTTCATTAAAAATTATTTCATATTCATCATATAAAAACATTCCTGTAATCTCAGGATTAGGAAGAACTTTGTGTTCCATAAAATAAACCTTAGGCTCTGGAATAGCTAAAATCTTACAGGCAATCTTGACACCATTTAAGGCCACCGATAAATTATTCATATGTTCATCACCATTTTTCTATATATATTATACACGTAATGAACGTCTGTGTCCATTTATTTTTGAATTATACTAATTTATATTTTTACTCATGTGGATTATTGATTCTATTATATCATCTATTATTGAAATATTTAGTTTTAACTTTTCTTCCTTTAAAAAGATATGTATGTTTGATAAGACATACTTCTTTTTCTTACTGCCTTCTGTATAAGCCTTTTCTGCAACAATACATAATTCTTTTATTTTCGCTTCAACCTTTAAGTATGTTTCATAATATTTTCTGGTTTTTTCATTTCTTTTTAAAAAGAATCCCAACACTGAACTTACCAATGTAAATGAAATAGTAATAATTGTTATTAACAATTCTGAATTATTCATCTTTATCTTTTTCCTTTTTATTTATTATTTCTAATGCATTTTTAATTACCCTAGGTATA
>DUUN01000870.1 GCA_012841535.1 Gallicola sp.
ACACCTTAAAGGTATTTTCATGTATATCTCCTTTCGTTATAAAACCCCAATTTCGCTTTGTTTAATTTTGTATTTATTTCCTACATCTATGATCTTTATTATAATCATCTATCTTACAACCACATTCCTCACATTCAAACAGTAGGCTTCCGTCAAGTGCCACAACTCTTATTCCATAACTTATTCTTAGATTTTGTTTGTTATCTATTTCTATTACAGATTCTCTATTACAATTATTGCATTTTATTATAAACATAATTATTTATTCTCCTTTTAATGAATTCTTCGATTTATTCAAACTTTTCACTTGTTTTACTATTTACTTCTAATTCTGCTTCAATGTCATTTAATAAACAATATCCATCACATTCAGCTTCATCATAAAACACTGTTTCACTTAGTAAATCAAGAACAAAATGCGATTTTTCTTGTTTATTTAATAAATCTCTACAGGCTTTAAGTAATGTAATTTTCCTATCTTCCATAACTATTTTCTCCTTTCTAGCTTCTGTTATTAACTCTTTTCATTATCATTTTAAGAATTTCTTCAGCATCACTTAGCCCCTCATGATCTTTGTTATTTATCCTAATATTTCTTTTTAACCATCTAATATTTTCCGGTTTATCTACATCTTTTCGTTCTTCTGGAATATCCATGGTTTCTAAGATTTTAAATAATTCTTTTTTAATTTTATTCACAATGGTAAACTCCTTTCTGTTATATTGTTATTATAAAATCTCTCTTTTATATCAATTGATTAGTGTTATAATCATAAACTGTATCATATTCCAAGTTGATTAATAATTCATCACCACCCATGTCAACAATATAAGAAGCACTATCATATTCTTCTTTTCTTAAAACTATAGCATCTTTACCAATGAATTTTTCAAATTGTTCCATTCCTGTTGCCCCATCTAATTCTTCAAGTCTAATCTTAGAGTTAAGAGTTAACATATCAATTCCCCCATTATTTAAATAAATTTCACATTTTATACCAATATATTTTTTATGTTTCTACCACGATATTTATTAACACATTCTTTTCCCTAATTCAGTAAGTTTGTACACATAAACATACTTAGGAAATCCTTCTCCTTCACTAATTCCCTGTGCTTGCCTATCTAATATCCCCTGATTATACAGAGAGCTTAAGAGTCGCCCCAACTCTTTACACCTATTAGCACCATAAGGCATGACTTCATGTTTGGGATTAAATTCTAATATAAAACTATCCACAAACTCCATATTTAATACATCTACATATCTGTTTTTCTTTATATACTTTAGAAGCCATTCTTGCTTTTCTAAATAATTCTTCATTGTCCCCTCCCTCTAAATAAATCTCGCATTTTATTCAAATTTAACTTCTTCTAACAAACAATCTTCTGAAGGAACAAAAGCTGAAAATGTGCCTTTACCATCCTTAGTTGGTTTTGTTATATAAATTCCCTTATTACAATTTAAATGTATAGAACAATTCATACAATATTCCGGCTTTTTATCTACTATAACCTTAATAATTTTCATCATATCTTCTAACCTTTCCTCTAACGCTGTTATTAGATGGTATACATTCTATCTTACTACCATTTTCAAATTCTATTTTGGATTGTTTTTGTGTTATTCTGTTCCTTAATTCCTCAATTACTATTTCAAATGTATCTGAATTTTCATTTTCGTTTATCTTATTTTGAACATCATTATATAATTGATCATCTTTAATTAGTTTCCTTAAATCCATTATAAATTGTTCTCCTTTATAAGTTTATTATATAACCTTCATTATCGATCAACCACTTAATACTTCTACTATACAAAAAATCTTCTATCTCTTCTTCTGTTCTTTTGTTATCACTATCAATGCAAATATTAATACTATGAAAAATGCAAGTATATCTATAGCTGTTATTCGGCAATTTTTGTTCCTGAAAATTGATCATTTACTCAATAATCCTCCCTAGTAACTCCTTAATTTTTCTTGATACTTCTTGACCATTCGCCATAATACCCTGTCTGTTGTTATGATATTCTTCGATTAAAGTCATTAAATATTTATGTCTTTCCCAATACTTTTTATCAGGAGTTTTGTCTGGTAATTCCCAATTATAAGTTTCTGCCATTTTAATAATAATAGGCAATGCTAATAATTCTTCATATGTAAATGTTATATTTAATTTATCCGAATTTCTAATATTATTTAATTGTATTGGCTCATCACAACTTTTATAATTTACCTTTTTACACCTAGTATTAAAGTCTGAATCCTCATAACAAACTGTTATATGATTTTCATTAATTGATATACCAAGAACTTTTATATCTCCTTCATTAATTTTTAATTCACTCAAAATGTGTTGCACTTCAGATATTTTCATTTGTTATTAACTCCTTCCATTTCTTCAAATTTCTTATTATTAAGAATTGTAAATGTCGGCTTGATATTTTGGACTTTACCTTTTAATTGATCTTCTAAAACTTTGACAACTTCAACTAATAAACTAGGCACTTCTTGAATATCTGTTTCAAAAGTTAATTTAAATTCGTATTTATTCATATACTCATCTCCAAACATTCTTTATAATTTAATCCTTCCAGGTATGCTTCATTTTGCTCTGTTATAGGTTCTCTATTAAATCCTTTGATAAAATCATTTGCTTCTTGTTCTGTATCTCCCACAAATACAGCAGGCACACACCAAGGAGCTGTTATAATGTGTTTTGTTACCTTTTCTGTTCCTGAATTTAACTCCAGATTATAAGACCTTTTTATTATGGTAAAATTGTTATTAAACATGTTTGTATTCCTCCCTATATAATTTTATCTCTTTATTGAATGAACATCTTTGATCTAAGCAATTTATTTTTGTATAGTCATAATTAAAAATTAATTTCTTCCCACATATAGGACATTTTTCATCTCTATATAACCATCTTAAATTCCATTTTAAATTCATTTCTGTTATTCCTCCTGAAAATATAAGGATAAGAAAAAGAATAAGGGGATAGGAGTTATAATTAAATATTGACTATATTGATTGTTTAATATAACTCCTGTAAATTGTAAAACATCTCCTTTTTATTTATTATAATTATTTTTTGTTTAGTATTTACTAATCAATTACATTTTCTACCGGAACATCTAACCAATTAGGATATTCTCTGATATATTCTCCTACCGCTTGAAGTGGAGGCAATTCTCAATCTTCATGTTCTGTATAGTTCCACTTGTTATTATCCTTTAACCATTTATAAAGTGAAGGTATTTTTATCATTTTAATTATCTCCTTTTGTTATTTTAATAAAATAACCATTTCATCGAAATTTATATGGTACTGCCTTAACGCTGTTAACCAATTCATAAATATCATCCCATTTTACCTTTCTGGTTCTCTTTGTTATATAGAAGTTGGCTCTATATTGGATATTATTCTCTGAAGTGTTTCTCCAATCTACTATATATGGTTCTTCTATTGTTATA
>DUUN01000416.1 GCA_012841535.1 Gallicola sp.
ATATGAAGGGGACAACCTTTTTTATACCCTGTAGTTGATAATCATAAATTTTTTTTAAAATATTTAAAATTTATATTGATTTATATTATCTAATTTAATTATGGATTAAAAAAAGATGGAAAAGTTTTTGAATTTATGATATGATATTTAAGAATATAATAGGAGGAACATCAAGATGGATAAAAAGGATGAAAATTTAGAAAGAGTATATGATATTGAATTGGATAGTGAGGAAGAAAATAATTATAATTTATCAATTCAAGAACAAGTATATGAAATAGACATAAGATTACAAGAAATTGATGCCCAAATAGAATTATATGAAGAAATGTTATATCAAAAAGATGAAAAAATTTTTGAAGATGAAAAATTAATGGAATTAAAACAAGAATATAAAGATTTGAGAATGAAAAAGAAGGAATTACAAAAATCAACTAAAGGTAAATGGGATCAAATACCAATATGGTTATTTATTTATGGTATTTTCCAAATTTTATTTTCTTTGCTTTTTATAATGGTTCCTGTAAGCTTATCATTTGTGAAATGGATATCAAGTAATGTTAAAGTTACATCAGAATTTTGGGTTACTACATTGTTTTTGCTGATTCCACTTATTTGTTTGCTTGCAACAGGGTTGTTACTAATATTCCAAAAAAACAAACCTAGAAAAATCTTTTTACTTGTTATTTTAGGATTTCAAGTTATTGAAACAACAATTAATTTAATTGTTATGTATAAATAAATTTTAGAAGGTATAAATGAAAAAAATCGAATCTGTAAACAATCAATATATAAAAGATTTATATAAACTTCATGAAAAAAAGTATCGGGATATTAGTAAAAAATTTTTAGTTGAAGGGGAGCATCTAGTAATAGAAGCTTATAAAACAGGTTATTTAGATACGATATTGATATCTGATTCTAAATATAGTTTTCCTGGTGTAGAGTGTATCTATGTAACTGAAGAGATTATTAAAAAGTTAGCACATACAAAGACACCGCAAAAAATAATTGGTGTTTGTAAGTATTTAAATTTTAAAACAAGTAAAACAGAATCAAAATTTTTACTATTAGATGATATTCAAGATCCAGGTAATTTAGGAACTTTAGTTAGAAGTAGTTTAGGCTTTAATATTGATAGAATCTATTTAAGTAAAGAAAGTGTAGATATTTATAATGATAAGTTTTTAAGATCATCTGGTGGGGCAGTATTTCATACTCCAATTGAAGTAGTTGATTTGTATGAAAAAATAATTGATCTTAAAAATAGAGGAATTGAAATATTTGTGACTGCTGTAGATGGTGGTGTTTTATTAGAAGATATTAAGACTAATGATAATTATGCTATCATTCTAGGCAATGAAGGAAGTGGAGTTAAAAGTGAACTTTTTGCTTTAACAACCAAAAACATTTATATAAAAACTAATCCAAAGCTAGAATCCCTAAATGTTGCAATAGCTGGAAGTATCATATTATATTATTTAAATAGCAAAAAATCCTAAAAATAATTTAGGATTTTTTTAATCTTTAAAAATTTTATCTTTACTTAATTTCACATGTTCTAACATATGACCAATATTACCCTCACCTGCATATAAATTTAAATCAAAGAAGTTATGGTTAAGCGATGACCAAAAAAGTTTATTTTCATCTCCTTTTGGTTCGATATCTTTATATAGATTTCCAACCCAAACTTCTACATAAATATTATC
>DUUN01000083.1 GCA_012841535.1 Gallicola sp.
CTTCTTCTGAACGTAAGGCAATTACTGCACCGCGAATACTATATGCAGTAGGATCACCTAGCGGGCTTTTTAACAAAGCCTGTACTTCAGTATCCCGAATTAAACCAAGATCCAACATTCTTCTTCTAGTAATACCTGTTGAAGTTAAGTCCTTTACTTTTGCTTTCCCACTAATCGGCAAAAGATTTAATGGTATAAGATTTTCATCCATAATGTCTACCTCCATCTCCATATAGATATAAAATAATTATGTTAAAAAATGTAATAGTTATGTATAGGTTTTATTTAGTTATAGTAAGTGGCGTGAAATATTCTTTCTCTAGACTAATATATGTTAAATAAAATATAAGTGTTACGAATATAAATTAAATAGCCGGAGTGTAGCCTGAGTGATTTTTAATACTAAAGTAATTTTTAATAATTAAAAAGAAGATTTTAAAGGTAGTGATGAATTGTGATGGACAAACAACAGTTTTATACAGTACGGGGTTATGAACTTCTTGATCAGGATAAAAGACTTTTAACTTCTGCTATGGAGGATTATCTTGAGATGATTTATAGAAACAATCTACAAGAAGGATATACTCGCATAAACACTCTTTCTGAATTATTGAATGTAAGACCCTCATCAACAACAAAGATGGTACAGAAGCTTACTAATATGGGTTTATTGGATTATAAAAGGTATGGAATTATTTTATTAACTGACGAAGGTAAGAAAATAGGTAAGTTCCTTTTAGAAAGACATATTATCATAGAGAGATTTCTACGAACTATAGATGTTAATGAAAACATATTAGCACAGACTGAGTTGATAGAACATAATATTAGCAGAGATACACTAAATTGTATAGATATTCTTAATAATTTTTTTGAAAGATATCCTGAAATTTTAGAAAAATTTATCGATTATAAAAATAAAAAAATGAAAGAAGAAACCATTTGACAATATTAATGCTCGTAAAACAAGCTAACGGTTGCGAAGAATTATTCCGTTCCGCTTGCTAGTTGATGGGAAAATTGATATTATTAAAATAATTACTACTGAACTTTTCACTACCGGCAATAGTGAAGGAAGAAGGCTTTTGCCCAACGAGCAGTAAGAGTAAATAAGATTAAATTTAATTGCATATAGGGTTAAGGTTAATTGCATATGGAATGTTGATATAGAAAATGGTGATGTTGTTCAATCCGGTAAAAGAACTTTGTAAAAGTTATATTTTAACAAAACAGCACTTTAAGAGGGGGAAATATGGAAACTATTTTTTTGGATGATATACAAATAGAAAGTAAAGTCGATGATCTATTCAAATTGTTAAAGGTTGATATGAATTATGATTTTGCATCTGAAATTGTAGAACTATTTGAGAAAGGTAAGAAAATAGGTAGGCCTAAAGCCTTATACGGGATAGCATATATTAATAATAAAGGGGAAAACTGGGTTGATATAGAAGGTATTCGTTTTACAAGTCGTTTATTAAGCATAAACTTGAAGGATGTTCATAGAGTGTTCCCTTATATTGTTACCTGCGGTATGGAACTAAATATATGGGCTAAATCCATTAATGATCCAATTGAACATTATTGGGCAGATACATTTTGTGAAATGGTTTTACGTAGTGCGTTTAAAAAAATGACTGAGGATTTTAAAAGCAGATTAAATCCGGGAAAAACTGCAACTATGAATCCCGGTTCTCTTGATGATTGGCCTATAAGCGATCAAAGGAAATTATTTTATTTAATGGGAGATAAAGTTAAAGATTTAGGCGTTGAATTAACTGACAGCTTTCTAATGGTTCCTATAAAATCAATGTCAGGGCTTATGTTTTCCACAGAAACTACATATGAAAACTGTATGCTTTGTCCTAGAGAAAGATGCCCGGGCAGAAGATCAAAATATGATCCTGAAGCTTTTAAATGGGACAAATAAAAAGAAAACGCAGGAGCACATTTATGGATAGACGGAACTATAGGATAGACGGAACGATGTATCAAATACCGGTGAAAAATAAACAATAGGGGGTAAAAAAGTGAAGGATTACAAGAATTATGCAAAAATAAGAGAAAACGTAAACGAAGTCTATGAATATGCAAAAGATGCTTATGCTTTATATGGCGTAGATACCGAAGATGTTTTGAAAAAAATTGATGACATACAGGTATCTGTCCATTGTTGGCAGGGGGACGATGTTACAGGATTTGAAAACAATGTAAGCGGCCTTTCGGGCGGTGGTATTATGGCAACGGGGAATTATCCGGGAAGGGCTAGAAATGGAGAAGAGTTGAGGCAGGATATTGAAAAGGCATTGAGCCTTATCCCCGGGAAACATCGTGTAAATCTCCATGCCATATATGCAGAAACCGGTGATAAATATGTTGATAGAGATCAGCTGGAAGCAGAACATTTTAGAGGTTGGATAGATTGGGCAAAAGAAAAAGGAATAGGACTTGATTTCAATCCCACATTTTTTTCTCATAAAAAGGCTGATTCTGGATTTACCTTATCAAGTAAAGATGAAGAGATACGTTCCTTTTGGATAAGTCATGGTAAAAAATGCAGAAAGATTGCAGCTCAAATTGGAAAAGAACTGGGCACTACATGTGTTAACAATATATGGATTCCGGATGGAATGAAGGACCTTCCTGCTGATAGATTAAGTCATCGTCTTATACTAAAGAATTCCCTTGATGAATTGTTTGATGAAAAATTTGATAAAGATTATCTTTTAGATTCTATTGAATGTAAACTGTTTGGTATAGGCTCTGAAAGTTATGTTGTCGGTTCTCATGAATTTTACATGGGATATGCACTTTCAAAGGATGTTATGCTGTGCCTTGATGCCGGTCATTTCCACCCTACGGAAGGAATTGCTGATAAGATATCATCAATTCTTGCATTCCAAGATGAGTTATTATTACATATAAGCAGGGGTGTTCGCTGGGACAGTGACCACATAGTTTTACTAAATGACGAAGTGGTTGCAATTACTCAGGAAGTAAAAAGATCAAAAGCATTTAATCGGGTACATTTTGCTCTTGACTTTTTTGACGCAAGTATAAATAGAATTTCTGCATGGGTAATTGGAACTAGAGCAGTATTAAAAGCTATTTTGTTCGCTTTACTAGAGCCAACTCAGTTACTAGTAGACGAGGAAAATAAAGGAAATTATGGGAACAGGTTGGCTTTAATGGAAGAAATAAAAACACTTCCCTTTGCAGCTGTTTGGGATAAATACTGCAGCAGTAAGGGAGTACCTATAGGAGCTGCATGGCTTGAGGATGTAAGAGAATACGAAGAGGAAGTATTGCTTAAAAGAAACAAGAAATAAGTAAATAGAAATAAGGGGTGAGAAATAAAAAATAAGAAGTGATAAACTAAAAGCAAGAAGTGATAAATGAGAAGCGAGAAAGCAGAGTAATAAATAAGAGGCGAGAAAGTAGTATGCTTAAAGATTTATTAGATTAGTGTATTCGTGAAGTTATAGGTAATGTATAGATGAAAAATAACTATTAAGTAAGTAAAATGAATTTAAGTTAAGTTATGTAATAGAGTAATATTGTTAGCTTAAAAGATTTATTAATTATTACAGCTAAAATGCTGCA
>DUUN01000563.1 GCA_012841535.1 Gallicola sp.
AATTGATGATTATTCTCCCAAAGATTTTTATAATCAAGTTGAACTATATATAGAAAAATTAAATGATAAAAGAATTCATCTAATTAGATGCAAAAAGAATAGAGGACCAGGATATTGCCGAAATGTTGGGATAAAATATGCTTATAAGAATAAATCTCCAATAATTTTATATAATGATTCCGATGATATTTCTGATTCAAACAGATTAAAGGTTGTCAGAAAAATTTTTGTTTCTGAAGAAGAAGTTGATGTTGTTTACAGCACCTTTATTCCTATTAATGAAAGGGATGAGGTCATTGAATATGATAAGTTGGGACCTGCATTAAAAAGCATACTAGATGGTAATAATGATAATCCAATAAGTGAAAGAAATTCCCTTATTAGACTTGGTACAGAAAAAAATTATACTAATGTAACTTCTTCAACTGCAGTTAGAACAGAACTTGCTTACAATAACTTATTTCCTAAATATAGAGTTTCTGAAGATGCCCATACTTGGTATAGATATGCAGCAAATGGAGGATTTTTTTATTATAGCCCTAACATTCCAACAAAGTATAGGATTAAATCTGATGGAAAATCAACAACAAGAATTAAACAAGACTCTTTTTGTGAAAAAAAAATAAAAGCATATTCTAGTGGTTTTAAAAAGGCTATTTCAATTTATTCACAAAAAAACTTTTTGACAAAAAATGAAAAAACAAAAATTCTTCATGATTTCTGTCTATGCTTATATAAGACAATTGAAAGAGAAGCATCGAAAAAAACACTATTAAAGGTAGAACGAAAGATAAAAAAGTACAGTGATTTTTTGGATATCAATATTTTTGATAAAGAAAAACATGTATTGCAAATAATAGTCCCTCAAAAGGAAGGCAGAGTTGGTGGATCAGATACACATGTTTTGGCTTTAAGTAACACTCAACAAGTAAAAAGCGCCTTTTCGCCAATTATACTATTTACAAAAAATAATGAATATTTAGAGAAAATTAAAAAAATGGATATATCATATATTTACACTGGAAACTGTAAAAATAAAATTAAGATGTTAAGACTATTAAGTGATATTCCTAAAAAATATAATATTGAGATTATTCATAGCCATCAATATAATGCCAATTACTTAGCAGTGATTATAAAATTGATTTTATATAAAAACTGGCATAACATACCTTTGGTTATGACGTGTCATGGATGGATAGAAAACAATTTTAAAGATAGGTTCTATACTTTTTGGGATTTTTTCACTTATTTGTTTGCTAGAGCATTGATATGTGTTTCAAAGAAAGACATATTAAGGCTTAATCATACTATTTTTAAACGAAAGAAAAAATATTATATTCCAAATGGTGTTCTTATAGCTAAAAACGGATTCAAACAAAACAAAATAATTTTAGAAAAACACAATATTCCAGAAAAAAAAATTATTATTTCTTATGTTGGAAGACTTGCTCCAGAAAAACGATTGGATCTTGTAATAAAAATTGCTGAGATAGTTTGTAAAAAAATAGATAATTGAAGTGAACCCCAAATAGTTCACAAAAATAAAAAAGCAATTTTTAAAAGAAGTAATTTAATTTACTTCTTATTTTTTTAACTTTAATCTTTTAGTATTGTAAAAAAGTATCCATTCTTCGACCATAATTATATATTCTTGTAA
>DUUN01000605.1 GCA_012841535.1 Gallicola sp.
ACTAGTTGGTAAATCCGTTCTACCAACTGAACCAGCAAATATCGTATCTCCTGTAAAAATATGCTGACCCATTAAAATACACATTCCACCTTGTGTATGTCCTGGAGTATGGATAATTTTTAATTCATTATTTTCAAAATTTATAATATCCCCATCTTTAACATAATAGTCAGCTTCTAAGGATATGTCGCCATACATTTGATTGGATAAATTTAATTGTGGCGAATTTAATAACTCTTTTTCCTCTATATGTGCATATACCGGTATATTATAATATTCCTTTAGTTCCTTTACCGAACCAATATGGTCTCCATGTCCATGGGTCAATATAATAAATTCAGGTTTTAATTTTCTTTCTTTTAAAATACCTTGTATTCCTTTGAAATCATATCCTGGGTCAACAATAAAGCACTTTTCATTTTCAATAACAATATATACATTTTCAACTAAAGATCTAGTTACATATTTTATTATTTCCATATAGACTCCTAATACAACTTACTACTATCTAACTGAATAGTTACAGGGCCATCATTAATTAAAGAAATCTGCATATCTGCTGCAAATTTTCCAGTTTCAACTTTTAATCCTGAATCATTTCTTAGTTTTTCTATAAATAACTCATAATATTCATTTGCTTTTTCATGTTTTGCTGAATTAATAAAACTAGGTCTATTTCCCTTCCTTGCATCGCCATATAGGGTAAATTGTGAAACAACGAGAAATTCCCCTTGAATATCCATAATAGATTTATTCATTTTACCTTCTTCGTCCTCGAATATTCTTAAATTCATAACTTTATTTTTAATATAATCTATATCCTTTAATTCATCATCAACATTTACTGCAACAAATACTAAAAAACCTTGATTTATTTTTCCTATTATTTCATTATTAACTTCTACAGATGCTTCCTTTACCCTTTGAACTATTGCTCTCATATTGCTCCTTTAATTAACTACATTTTTACTCTATAAACATCTAATGTTCCCTTTACAGATCTAACTGTAGATAAAACATCCTCTATTTGTTTTGCATGTTTAACTTCTACTATTAAATTAATATCAAAAGTTTTGTCCTTGTTTTTAACAACATTCATTCCCCTAGTGTCTATTCCTAGTTCAGAAATTTTCTGTGTTAAACTTGCTAAATAACCAAATCTATCAAAAGCTATAACTTTTATTTCCACATTATAGTTGGATTCTTCAGTATTATCCCAAGAAACTTCAATTAGTCGATTATCATCATCAACATTTAAAATGTTTGAACAGTCTTTTCTATGGACAGAAACTCCTCGTCCTCTAGTTATATAGCCAACAATTTCATCACCTGGAACAGGATTACAACATTTTGCAATTTTAAGTTGTATATTGTCTACACCTTTTAAAATAATTCCATGTTCAGAACTAACTGGCATCTTATTTTTATAGTAGTTTTCTTGTAATTCTTCAACAGAATCTTCTGTGTGATAATATTCCTTATGAAGTTCTTTTAATTTTGGCATAACCTGTGTTAAAGGAGTTGTACCAAAACCTATAGATGCATACATATCATCCATATTTTTAAAGCTCATTCTCTCTCTAACAGATTCTAACCAATGATCCTTCAATATTTCATTAAAGGTATATCCTTGTTTTCTCACTTCTTTTTCAAGCATATCCCTACCTTTAATAATATTGTTGTCTCTTTCCTTCTTCTTAAAATACTGCTTAATTTTAGTTTTTGCCTGTGATGACTTTACAATTTTTAGCCAGTCCATACTTGGACCTGTGGAATTTGAAGATGTTAAAATTTCCACAATATTACCTGTTTTTAACTTATAGGTTAAAGGAACTATTCTTCCATCAACTTTTGCACCTACACATTTATTACCTACTGCAGAATGGACTCTATAGGCAAAATCAATTGGAGTTGAACCTTCCGGTAGGTCTATTACATCACCTTTTGGAGAAAAAACAAAAACTTCATCCATGGAAAAATCATCTTTTATAGTATTAATAAATTCCCTAGAATCGGATAGGTCCTTTTGCCATTCCATTAATTCTCTAATCCAACTAAGCTTTTGGTCAAGGGATGATTGTTTACCAGTCGTTCCTTCCTTGTATTTCCAGTGGGCAGCAATACCATATTCAGCTGTTCTATGCATTTCCCAAGTTCTTATTTGGACTTCGAAAATTTCTCCTCTAGGTCCTATTACAGTTGTGTGTAAAGATTGATATAAATTAGGTTTAGGCATAGCAATATAATCTTTAAATCTTCCAGGTATTGGCTTCCATAAAGTATGAACTGCCCCTAATACACCGTAACAATTCTTAATGCTATCTGTAATTACACGAACTGCCGACAAGTCAAAAAGTTCTTCAAAAGCCTTGCCTTGTTTATACATCTTTTTATAAATACTATAGATACTTTTTGGTCTACCACTTATTTCTCCAGTAATATTTAATTCATCTAAGGCTAAGTTTAAAACCATTATTATATCTTGAATAAAGGATTCTCTTTCTTTTCTTTTTAATTTTACTTTTTCCACTAGTTCATAATAAATTTCCGGTTCTAAATATCTTAAACTTAAATCCTCTAATTCCCACTTTATTGTATTAATTCCTAATCTATGAGCTAAGGGTGCATAAATTTGCAAAGTTTCTGTTGCTTTTTCAATTTGCTTATTTCTATTCATATATTCTAAAGTTCTCATATTATGAAGTCTATCAGCTAATTTAACAATAACTACTCTTATGTCCTTTGACATAGCGAGAACCATTTTTCTTAAATTCTCTGCTTGATTTTCCTGTTTGGATTTATAGCTTAATTTTTTTAACTTTGTAACTCCATCTACAAGTTTAGTTATTTCTTCTCCAAACATTTCCTTCATAGAATCATATGAAAGATCGGTATCCTCCAATATATCATGAAGTAAGCCTGCCATAATTGTTTCATCATCCATATTTAAATCGGCTAGTATGTTTGCTACAGCTACTGGATGAATAAAATATGGTTCGCCAGAACTTCTAAATTGTCCCTCATGTTTTTCTTCAGCTAAATTATATGCTTTAGTAATTAATTCTTTATTTGTTCCTGGATTATATAATTCTATTTTAGCTAATAATTCTTCAAGCATATTTATACACCTCCTTTTAAAGTATAAATAATAGTATAATATTAACATATATTTTCTATATTCTCAATTTTATACTATCTTACTTCCTTTATTACCAGCTGTATATTCTTCTTTCCATTAAATTCATTAATATTGGGATAATATACAATATCAACAAATTCATTTGTATAATTATTAGTATTTGCCTTATTATTATTCTTAAATTTATTTTCAAGATAAGTTAATAAATCTTCAACATCCCCAAAATAAATACCTTCCATTAATCTATTTCTAATATCAAATTGAAATTTAATTACATTTTTATTTTTACCAATAATATCCAACTTATTTATTTTAACATTTTTATCGCCAAAAATAGGCTTGCTATTGCCCTTGCCAAAAGGCTCCAAGGTGTTAATTTCATCTATAATATCAAAGGTTAATTCATTTGCATATAATTGTGAATCTAAGTAAATCTTTGGAGTTAAATCATCTTCTTCCAAAGAATTATTTTCATTTAATAGTTTTGAAAATTCATTAAAAAGTTCTTCTTTAATAGATAAGCCTGCTGCCATAGGATGTCCACCAAAAGAATTTAACATATTATTGTATTTGTTAATTTCTTCAAACATATTATATTCATCTATACTTCTTCCTGAGCCTTTTAAAATTCCCTCTTCATTTGAAGAAGTAAATACAATTGTAGGCTTATAATATTTCTCTTTAATTCTACCTGCAATAATTCCTGCTATACTTTCATGGATACTTGTTTCCTTAACTATTAAAATATTATTTTTATTTAGATTTTCTTCAATTATAATATTTTCAACTTTTTCAAGGCCTTCTTCTGTAAGTTTTTTTCTTTCGTTATTTAAGCTTACAAGTTTTTTGGCAATTTCTTCAATTTTAAGCATATTCTCTTCTAAGAATAATTCTATTCCCAGTGTTGCACTGTCAAGTCTTCCTGCTGCATTAATACAAGGACCAATAATAAATCCTAAAGCATAGGTGTTAACTTCAGTTTTTAAACCTGTTTCTTCTATTAAACACTTCAAACCATAATTTTCTGTATTGTTAATTCTTTTTAATCCTTCAATTACAAAATATCTATTTTCATCGACTAAATCAACTACATCACAGACTGTTCCCATCGCTACATATTCTAGTAAATCAAGCGTGTATTCCCTATCACCGTCTAATTTATCATAAAGAGCTTGAATAAGCTTAAAGGCAACACCAGCTCCACATAGTTTTTTAAACGGATAGGAACAGTCCTGTCTATTAGGATTTAAAACAGCATCTGCCATAGGCAAAATATCTACTCCATTTTCGTTTTTCACCTGATGATGGTCTGTTACTATTACTTTTAAACCTTTTGATTTTGCATATTCAACAACTTCAAATGATGTTATACCATTATCACAGGTTATTATTAAATCTACATTATCATCTACAGCATCGTCTACTATTCTTTTAGATATTCCATAGCCATCTTCTACTCTGTGGGGAATAGCATAGGATATATTTTCATTATAAATCATAATTCCATCAATTAAAGTCATAGTAGCTGAATTTCCATCTTGGTCATAATCTCCAACTATTCTAATATGTTCGTAATTATTAATGGAGTCAATTAAAATATTTACTGCTTTTTCCATGTCTTTCATTAAGAAGGGATTGTGAACTGAATTTTCATAGCTTGGATGTAAAAATTTATACATATCTTTTTCATCTATATGTCTATTTACAA
>DUUN01000274.1 GCA_012841535.1 Gallicola sp.
ACAAAGTATTTTTTTCTTAGTTTTTGTTCTCTTATAATTGCTTTTTTAATCCATTCAGATACTATTATCTCACCATTTAAAGCCTGTTTTTCGTATGTTTTAGCATCATTTAAACAATCATTTGCAAAATTATCAATGTTATTATTTAAAGTATTTTTCTGCTTCTTTATCTTCTTCATTCATATACTCCGTATCTATTTTTAATGCACTTCGGTCTAGTGGTGATAAACTTAACTTTCTTGTTATATCTAATAAATTTTTAACACTCTTATTATATATTGCAATCGCTGGGTTTTGCTGCCAATACTCTTTGTCGGCATCAGCTCTAGCTATATCAATTAATACACCTTTATCTTTAATTTCTCTTTTACTATTTTTTATCATTTGAAGATTAAAGATTAATTCATCGACTAACATTACATCACAATCATCATATATGTTTTTATTTTTTAAGTATTCTATAATTTGTTTTTTAGTCATAATTTTCAAATTGTGCTTTTATTTCATTACCCTTTTTTAAATTATTTTCGTTGTATCTTGAATTATCACGCCTTGTTTTTTTGAAGTGACAATTATTACAAAGTGATTGAAGATTATTGTATTCATAAAACAAATGTATGTTCTCTGAAAAAATAGGTATGATGTGATCCACTACATTAGCTTCCACATATTTTTCTTTTTTCAAACAATGCTCACATAAAGGATTAGCACTTATTTTTAATGCTCTTAAATCCTTCCATTCTTTTGTATTATAATAACCTAATCTACTTACTTCTGTATATCCTTTTTTATATCTAAAATCTTCTTTGAATTTATTTTTATTATTTTCAATCCAAAAAAAAGGTGATTTGTTTTTACTCATAATGTGTTGATTTTCAACGGGGTACCCTAATGAAAAGTTAAGATATTAAAAATCCGTCCCTTTCGCTTTGGTTTCCAGATAGTTATATTTTACTGATTTACACCCCCCCCTACCTACTCTTTTTCTTCAGTTGTAGTATCTTTTTCTTCTTTATAATCTTCTAATTGTTGTACACTTTCAATCAGCCTATTTAATTGAATAAATGTATATTCTGTTTTTGCACCTACTATTACATTTATCAAATCCTGTAACAACTCTACACTAATTACTTTCTTCATATCTTTTATTTATTTTATTTAATTTGAAAAGGAATAACAGTTATAATTATATTATTTGCAATACTGTTATTATTATTATTATTATTACCCTTCTATTACTATTACCATTTTTTTAGGTATTTTGCATTACAAATTGTAATTATTATAAAAAAAAGTGATGATAGCTAACTGAAAAACTACCACCACTCCTAACTTTAAAATAAAAACTAACTATGAAAACTCTTTATAAATTTGTAACCTTATATTTTTGTGCTAATGCTTTAACGTGTTCTTCACTTATCCACGTTTCAATATTATTATTTGAAGTACCTGTATATATATTATGATTGAAATGATAATTCAATTGTTGTATCTTCTCTTTCTTACTCTTCCTTATTTGTGATTTGATTTGATTATTTATCTTACTATTCTCAATTATATTCTTTTCTTCCAACATCTTTAAGAATATATTATGGAGCCTATCCATTTTTGTCTGTGCATTATAATCTATTATATTATCATTTACTTTATATGTATTCAAGTATTCAATATATTGTGCTTCTATTTCTTTAATCCTTTCATTGTTCATAATTTTTAGTTATTATTTCTTTTCTAAAGTAATCAGCTAAAATCTGTCTAATGATTTCGCTTCTGCTCATATCGTTTATTTGACCTGCTTTATCAATCATTTCAACAAGCATTTCATCTAATCTAAAGTTTACCAATACTGTTTTTTTCTTCTTAAATATCATATCTATATTTTTTTAGTTTAAATTAATTATTTCTGCACTCTCTTTTTCTCTGTCTAAAAATACAACATCCTTTAAAATCTTTTCTGATGCTATTGATGTTGTATGTTGCATCATCATTTTGTTTATTGTATAGCTATCTCTTATTTTTGTATAATCTAATTTATATTTTATTAGCTTATTATCATTGAAGAAGTTATAATAATAATAACTTACTTTTCTTTTATCATTTGTTTCAGCTTCATTTAAATATTTGATACTATCAGCATCTAGGTACATTTTATAGCATTTATCTAATTGTAACAAATCAGTTGAATAATCACTTGAATTTAAATTTCTTTTCTTTATCTCTATTAGCTGTATTTTTGTTGATGTTGTAATCTTAACATCATAATCAGAATATAAATCAGAAAATTTTATTGATGTTATTTCATTTCTATACTCTTTATTTTGAAGTAAATAATCTAAAAACGCAACTCTGCCAGCTTCTTCATCTTTAATATACTGTGATTCTTTTTTATCATTTTCTAAGCAATCAACTGTATTTTTTAATCCTACTATTAGCCCATAAATTTCTTCTACTTTCATTTTTTAAATTGTTAATACTCTAAAGTTATTTTATTCTTATATATAAATAGTTGAAAATAAATTTTAATCTCAATTATTTATATATTTTATTTAGTATATTGGATGATTTTTATCAAACATTGCTTCTAACACCCTTTTAGCTTGTCTATTTGCATTATTATACTCTTCTATTCGTGCTTTATTTCGTTTGATAATTTCGTCTAATTTTCTTATTAATTCTTTTCTATTTTTACTTAATTCATCTTCAATAGTTGTATAGCGTACATTGATTATAACATAATCATTAAATACATCGAAATAATAATCATACAAATTTCTTTCTTGTATTTTATTCTCTTTGAGTAGTTGAAGTATTAAATACTTTTTGTGTTTATCTTCAACAAATTCAAAATCTTTTCTTTTAATTACTTTTCTTAGTGTGTCCATTGTTTTTTAGTTTTAAATTTTAATATTATTTACAGTTGTTTTTGTCTGTATATATAAATAGTTCGTATTTCAAAAAAAGTCAGATTATTATGTAATTTATAATGATTCTAAATAAGCTTTTATTATTTTCTCATAATCTGAAAACTTCATTATTACGTAATCATCAACTTTATAAAACCTATCACCTTTTTTAGCTGTTTTTTGATGTGCAATTACATTAATGTACTCTTTATAGTTGTTACTCATTTCAGTTAAAATTTGGCTGTAATTTGGGTTGTTAATTGATTGTTTAATCTGGTACTTTACAGGTAAATTCAGAAATTCATTATCTATATCGTTTTTCTTTGCATCTGATAAGGTTGAAATATTCCTCGTAGTGAATAACTTTTGTTTATGTATATCTTCTAATTTCTTCAAAAAATATAATTCAGTGCGATTACCAGCTTTTTTATTACAGCGTCTTTTTTTCTTTACTTCTTTATTCATACATTCACATTTTTTAACATTTATTTTTTTGGTTTAAAAATAGCTGTTACCGTTCTTTTTGATAACAGCTATTTTGTTATTATTTTTTATGTTTTTTATCATATTTGTTTTATGATGCTTCGCATCATGCTAAAAGTTTATCTTCTTTATTGCTTTATATAATACTTCCGTTTGTTTATAGAACTTATTGTTATGCTTATTTATATTTTCCAAATCGTTGTGATGATTATATTCGTGTGCAACATTCCAAAGAATTAGATCTTCAATG
>DUUN01000561.1 GCA_012841535.1 Gallicola sp.
TACGAATCGTAGAGCTATGTGGGAAGAAACAAGATTAAATTTCACAAGCGGTGCTTACGGGGACCCTGGAGATTTACAAACTATAGCGATGTTTTGGCAAATGATGGACACTCTTCATTACCCAGGGGCTAAACAAGCATTACAATTTGCTCAAGAAAGAGTTGCTCAACAACAAGATTTAGCTGCTCAACAAGCTCGATTAAATCAACAAAATGAAGAAAGAAATTCAGCAATACAAGCATTTGCTCAATTAAATAAAAATCAATAAAATAAGGAGGGATGATAATATGGAAGAAATTGAAGTATTTGATTTTAACGCAAAAGATTTTATACCCGATGATGTCGAAGAAATCGTAGAAACAGTTAATGTTTCAGGTGGTGGAGAACATGAGAAAACAGAGGTGAACGAAGATGAAGTTAGCAAGTAGAATTTTTAGAAGAGAAGATTGGTATGTTACATCTCCGTTTGGTTATAGAGCTGCCGTATATGATAGTAAAGGAAATAAAGTTTCATCTGCAGGTAATCATAACGGTTGTGATTATGGAACACATGGACAAAAATGGACACAATATGCATTAGAAGACGGTATAGTATTAAGTGCAGGACGAGATAATCAAGGAGGAATATTCGCATGGATTAGATACCCTAAAATAGGAATCGAATTATTGCATTATCATTTGGACAGTGTATTAGTAAAAGCAGGACAAGCTGTTACAAAGAATACAATTATAGGTTACACAGGTACTACAGGTCGTTCAACAGGAATTCATTTACATTTAGGTATGCGTAAAATAGGAAGTACTCAATATTATGACCCTCATTCATATGATTATTCTGAATATGTAACTCCTGTTACTCCTGTAAATGATGAACAAATTTACGTAGTAGTAAAAGGTGATACATTGAGTCACATTGCTAATAAATACGGAACTACATATCAGAAATTAGCAGAATACAACAATATTAGTAATCCTAATTTGATATATGTAGGACAAAAAATAAAAATACCCGGAACAACTCAAATTAAATATTATGTTGTTCAACCAGGTGATAATTTATCAAAAATAGCATCAAAATACAAAACTACATGGCAAAAAATATATGATGATAATAAAAGCATTATTGGAAACAATCCTAGTTTGATAAAACCAGGTCAAAGGTTGGTGATTAAATAATGAAAAAAGCGTTTGAAACAGTATTAATAAATATTGCAAATTTATTTAAAGTAAAAAGCATAATAACATTGATGATTATTTCAACAATAAGCATATTAGTTATGAAAAACGTTGAAATACCATCTGAATACGCGGCATTCGCAGGTTCAATTGTTACTTATTTCTTTACTAAAAATAAAGATACAGAAAAATAAAGAGTATTATTGGCATTCGAAAGATGTAAGTCCAATGATATAAATCATGAAAGGAGCGTGTGTTATGGCTACAAGTGCTTACGCTGGAAAAATTAAAAATTCAGGCAATCAGACTGTAGAGGCACCTTTTAAAACGAAACCTGCAAAATCAGGTAAAGTTAAAGAAGGTAAAGACTTAAGAGTTAAAAAGTAAATAGCCGCGAACTATTTACACACGAATGCCTATGGGCTGCAAAACAGTAAGTTCTCTGGGAAGTCGCCCTACCACAAAATGAACAGGAGGAAAAA
>DUUN01000719.1 GCA_012841535.1 Gallicola sp.
GATTACTCAACTAGAAGCAGGAAAAGTATACTTAGAGCAGCAAATTGAGAATAGAGATAAAGCATTGACTGAGTTAAGAGAATGGATTGCTCAGTTAGAAGCCGGAAAAGCATACTTAGAGCAGCAAATTGAAAGCAGAGATAATACATTAGCAGAATTAAAAGCACACTTGGATAGAGTAAATGAGCAACACGAAAAGGAGCGTAGAATAATTGAGGAGCAGGAGCAGAAAGTATTGATGTTAACTAACGAAAATAAAAAACTGGCTTTTTATCTTAATGAAGAGCTTAATAAGCCTTGGTATAAAAAAATATTCTGTAAGAATAGAAAAATATATTGATCATGAGGTGTAAAAAATGGGTCTTTTTAATGGGAAAAAAATATTAGTAACTGGAGCGGATGGTTTTATTGGTTCACACCTCACTGAGATGCTGGTGAAGGAAGGCGCTCAAGTTAGAGCACTTTCTCAATATAATTCATTTAACAGCTGGGGTTGGCTTGAGGATGTAAGCTGTTTAAATGAAATAGAAGTAGTGTGTGGAGACGTAAGAGATTCAGCTTATTGCAACAGTATTGCAAAAGGGCAAGATATAATCTTTAACCTTGCAGCTCTGATAGCGATCCCGTATTCCTATATTGCGCCGGAAAGCTATGTGGACACTAATATTAAGGGATCACTTAACATCTGTCAAGCTGCGTTGAATAATGGGGTCGAAAAGGTCATACAAACTTCAACCAGTGAAGTATACGGGACAGCACAATATGTACCTATAGATGAAAAACATCCATTACAACCTCAATCACCTTATAGTGCCAGTAAAATTGGAGCAGATGCCATAGCAATGAGCTTTCATAACGCATTTGGCCTTAATGTGACGATTGCTAGACCTTTTAATACATATGGACCGCGTCAGTCAGCTCGTGCTGTTATTCCAACTATAATAACTCAAATAGCATCGGGCATGAAGGAAATACGAATCGGCGACGGTACTCCTACTCGAGATTTTAATTATGTTGAAGATACCTGCATGGGTTTTTGTTTAATTGCTGCTAATGATAAGGTTAGTGGTGAAACTATAAACATTGGATCGAATTTTGAAATAAGTATATTTGACGTTCTTAATAAAATACGTGATATAATGAATAGCGATGCGCAGATTATCGTAGATGAAAAAAGAATACGTCCTCAGAATAGTGAAGTGCTGAGATTATGGTGTGATAATACGAAAATTCGCGAGTTAACTGGATTTAAGCCCAAATATAGCATTGATGAGGGATTGAAAAGAACGGTTGAATGGTTTACTGATGTAAAGAATTTGAAAAAGTATAAAGCGGGGATATATAATGTCTGAAAAATGCGCTGTAATTTTAGCTGGTGGAAAAGGGACAAGATTACGTCCATATACAATATCAATGCCTAAACCTTTAGTTCCTATAGGGGACTATCCTATAATGGAAATTGTTGTACGTCAGTTAGCTTATTACGGATTTCGTAGAATTATAATCACTGTTAACCACCAGGCAGATATAATTAAAGCCTACTTTGGGAATGGAAGCAAGTGGGGCGTTGATATCATTTATTCGCTGGAAGATAAGCCGCTTGGCACTATGGGCCCTCTTAAATTAATACCGGATCTGCCTGATAATTTTCTAGTGATTAATGGTGATATATTAACTGATTTAGACTTCGGAGAATTCATTAGTAATCACGAAAAAGAAGGTTATATTTTTACTATATCTGCTTATAACAGAAAACATAGGGTGGATTATGGAGTTTTGCAGTATAATAATGAATTTCTCTTAACAGGATTTGAAGAAAAACCGTTACTGGATTATACGGTCAGTATGGGCGTGTATTCAGTTTCTAAAAAAGTACTTAAGCATATTCCCCAAAACGAGTATTATGGATTCGATCAGTTAATGCTGGATTTAGTAAGAAGTAATCAAAAGGTTAAAGTGGCAATTTTTGATGGTTATTGGCTAGATATAGGAAGACCAAACGATTATGAAAAAGCTGTTGATGATTTTAACAGAATGAAAGGAACGCTGTTAAAATGAAGATTCTTGTTACAGGAGCAAATGGGTTTATTGGTAAACATCTGGTTAAGAAGCTGCGATCTGAAAACCACGATGTTGTTTGTCATGAAATATCTGATGGTGATATTAGTGAAAAAGGAGCACTCGAAAAGTATAAGAATATTGACTATGTATATCATTTAGCTGCTTGCACGTACGTTCCATCAAGTTGGGACTACACATACGATTATTTTCGTACCAATATATTGGGTACAGTCACAGTCCTTGAGTATTGCCGTAAAAATAAGTGTGCTATTACAGCTATGAGTACTTACGTATATGGAGAGCCGCAATACCTGCCCATAGATGAAAATCACCCTATTTCTGCAGCATCGCCATATCATGAAAGCAAAATAGTTGTGGAGGAATTATGTAAATTTTACAGTGAAAAGTTTAATATTACTACGACGATCTTTAGACCATTTAATGTATATGGTAATGGGCAAAATGAATCGTTTCTGCTACCTAAGATAATGAAGCAGATTTTAGATCCAGAGATTAAAGAAATACAGGTTATGGATTTAGAACCAAAGCGAGATTTTGTTTATATAGATGATGTTGTTGAAGCATTAATTTATGCTTTGAGAAGAAAAGGTGGTTATAGTGTATATAATATTGGAAGTGGTGTTTCTATTAGTGTAGAAGAAGCTATTATATTAGCCATGCAAGTAACAGGAATTTACAAGCCTTATAAGGCAACAGAAATGAAACGAAGAGGTGAGATATCTGACTGCGTGTCAGATATTTCCAAAATTAGAAGCGATCTGGGATTTATACCATTCTATTCATTAAAGGATGGATTAAAGAAGTGGATGGAAAACATAAATAATACGGATGAGATTATATAATATTGCGGGGAAAGGGTATGAGCAGAATAAAATGAAGCTAGCAATTTCGAATATTGCATGGAATAATTCATACAATGAAGAAATGTATGAGTATTTAAAAAATGTTGGGTTTTCAGGCTTAGAAATTGCTCCTACAAAAATTTTTGGGCAGACGCCGTATGAGCGCATTTCTGATGCTGTAGCTTATAGTAAGGAATTAATGGATGGGTATGGTTTATGTGTTCCATCTATTCAATCTATTTGGTTTGGTAAAAATGAAACAATTATAGGAAGCGAAGAAGAATATAATGAATTGTTATCATATACTAGAAAGGCAATCGATTTTGCTGCAGCAATAAACTGCAACAATCTCGTGTTTGGTTGTCCTAGAAACAGGAATATTTCAAACCCAAAGGATATTAATATTGTAATTGATTTTTTACGATCTGTTGGTGAATATGCAATAAAAAAGGGTACTGTATTTGCTCTTGAGGCTAATCCGCCTATATATAATACTAATTTTATGAATACTACAAAAGAAGCAATAGATATTATTAGCAAGATAGACTGTGAAGGTATTAAACTTAATTTGGATTTAGGGACTATGATATATAATAGAGAAGATATAGAACTACTGTCGGATTCTGTTTCTCTTATCAACCATGTTCATATTAGTGAACCCTATCTTGCTGTTATCGAGAAGAGAGAGTTGCATGAACATCTTGCCAGGCTATTAGATAAATATTTATATAGAGGCTATATATCTATTGAAATGAAAGAACAAAACAGTATTGATGTTATAAAGCGAGCAATCAAATATATAAGCGAGGTATTCGGATGATAATCGAAGGAGTAAAGGGAGTACCTAAATTTTTATGTGATGAACTTGAAGCAAAACAATCAAAATATTGCTTATGTATTCCTGTAATTAATGAAGGAGATAGAATAGTGAATCAACTCAAGCGTGCAATGGTATCAAATATTAATAGTTTGATAGACATTGTTATTTGCGATGGTGGTTCAACAGACGGTAGTACAAATAGGGAATTATTAAGCAAGCTTGGTGTAAATACATTATTGATAAAACAGGATATCGGGAAACAAGGAGCTCAACTTCGAATGGGTATATGGTGGGCACTTAATAGAGGTTATGAAGGTATTATTACTATGGATGGAAATAACAAAGATAGCATTGAAGATATACCGAAATTTATTGAGAAGCTAGATGAAGGTTATGACTTTGTACAGGGTTCAAGATTTATAAAGGGCGGCAAAGCAATTAACACTCCTGTTATCCGGTATTTATCGGTACGACTGATACATGCGCCCATAATTTCAATTACTGCAAAGCATACTTTTACTGATACTACTAACGCATATCGAGGATATTCACGTAAATACTTGCTTCACCCAAATGTACAGCCATTGAGAGACATTTTTATGAGCTATGAGTTACTTGCATATTTATCAGTCAGAGCCAGCCAATTAGGACTAAGAGTATGCGAGATACCTGTTACAAGATCATATCCCAAAAAGGGCAAAGTGCCAACAAAGATAAGTTTTATAAAAGGAAATAAAGAGTTGATGCTAATATTATTTAAAAACCTAAGAGGAGATTATATTCCAAAATGCTAAAGCAGAAGAAGGATTTTTTTTGTATACCAGTTGCAATCATACTAACTCTTCTTTTATATTTTAACATTTCGCTAGTAACGTCTGATGACGGTCAGGAAACCTTTGACACTTACTCAGAGGGTATAATAATATCTAATTTACTATTTGACAACAGCTATGCAAATGAAACATCGTTTTTAAGAATGATGAATCCTGATATGATTTTTTCTGATGGACATACAGGGATGTATTCTGATATCGTAAATGATTATATATCAAATACACCTCCACTGAAGGATGAATTTGGTATCTACCACTCTAATTTAGTATTTCATAGATATATATATTCTGCCATTGATGCTATATTTGGTCATACTAAGTTGTCTTTAAAATTAATGCACTTTTTTAATGCTTTTTTGTTTGGACTCGTGCTAATGTATATGATTATATGGATAAAAAAGATTACTGATTCAATAACAGGATATATTTTACTTGTTATTATTTCGTTGTTTACACCTTACCTTTCTATGTATGCTACAAATTTATATTGGTCTGCATGGTCACTTTTTTTGCCTATAGTAGGTTCAATATTTGTATTGAATATTAAAGAACATAGGACAAAAAGGTCTATGTTTTTTATTTCATTCATAGCTGCATTTATAACATGTACTATTAAAGAGGTATTTTATTTTGAATTTGTATCTACAGTTATGATTGCAATGATGATACCTTATATTTTTTACACAGTAGACAAAAAGTGGGAGTTAAAGAGTACTATTAAGCTTTGTATATTTCCTATAATAGGAGCAATATTATCTTTTGTTGTAGTTAGTTTGATAAAGCTTATTTTACTTGCAAAAGATTTCGGGTCCTTTAAAGAAGCTACAAATATGTATTTAGGTCCGATAGTAACCAGACTACTCGGTGACCCAACCAATAACAATCCTCTTATCTCAAATTCAGCCACTGAATCGTTACTAAAAGTAATACAAAATATGCTGGCTATTCCCGCTTTTTCTGTTAGGTTTATAGGAAGTCTATCTCATTTAAAGCTTATATTCGTATTTATATTCTTGGTAGTATTAGTGAAGTTACTCGAGAGTAAGAGCAGTATTATTTTTAACAGGAGCATTAGAAACTTAGCTATAATTGTGTGTTTATCTTTTTTTGCTCCTCTTTCATGGTTTGTATTAGCCAAGCCTCATGTTGCGGTTCATACAATTATTTGCTCTATTGTATTGTATTTACCCTTTACATTACTATTAATAGCATTTATTGTTTTTACAGGAAGAAAAGTTTTAGAACATTTGTGTGTTTTGTCAATAGGAAATGCATCAAAATGACAAGAAAAGTGCAGCACCCTGACAATCCAATTATGTTAATATAAGGTATGTTTTTTATCTTGCTTTCATCATGGAGTTTTCTAAGCGGTTA
>DUUN01000037.1 GCA_012841535.1 Gallicola sp.
AGCATATGTTATCAACATCACAGGTGATTCTTACAGATTAAGGGTTACAAAAGAATGGTTGAACAGGTAAAAAGTGACCCAATTTTAAAATATCAATCTGACCCAATTTTATGTTGACATATACATTATCTTCATCAAATAATTTGTAGAAAGTATTTTTAACAGTTGATGGAGTTGGCATTAATATGTCCATTAATTTAGTATCAAATAAGTCATAAACAGTTACATCATTACTATCAATAATTTCCTTTTTATATGCATAATCACATAACTTATCTAGTAAAATATGAATTTCTATATCCTCAGTTTCTTCAAACTCAAATGTGTTAACTTTAAATATATCAATTAATTTATTAGCGCAATAAATCATATCATATTCTTCAATTAAGCCTTCTTTAACTCCATACTTAATTAATTGATTAATCAAATAATTTATACTCATACGACACCTCTTAGTAACGTTTGTTTTGTTCCCAGCACCAAGCATCTCTAATCATAATTTCAATGTTTTCTCTAGTTGGTACCCAACCTAAAACTTTACGTGCCTTATCGCTATTTGCAATTAAAACTGCAGGGTCACCAGCACGACGTGGAGCGACTTCAGCTGGAATAGGATGGCCAGTAACTTTTCTAGCTGCTTCAATCATTTCTAACACTGAAAATCCCTCACCTGAGCCTAAATTAAAATTATCACTTGGATTTCCGTTAAATAAATATTCTAATGCTAAAACGTGTGCTTCACATAGGTCTAAAACGTGAATATAATCTCTAATACATGTTTTATCTTTTGTTGGATAGTCATCACCAAAGATACTAATTTTTGCACGTTTATTATTAGCAACTTGTAAAATAATTGGTATTAAATGTGTCTCAGGATTATGAGCTTCACCAATTGAACCATCTTCTAAGGCACCAGCAACATTGAAATAACGTAAGGCAACATTATTTAATCCATGTGCACTACCATACCATTTAATCATATGTTCCATTGCTAATTTTGTTTGACCATAAACGTTTGTTGGAACTTGTGCATCAGATTCATAAATTGGTGTTTTTTCTGGTTCACCATATGTAGCCGCAGTTGAACTGAATACTAAATTTAACACATTATGTTCAACCATTGATTTTAATAATTTATTTGTTTTACTTACGTTATTTTCATAATATTTATATGGATTAGTCATTGATTCGCCAACTAAACTAAATGCTGCAAAATGAATTACACCTTTAATATCGTTTTCTTTGAATACTTTATCCATAAATACTTCATCACTGATATCACCAATATATAATTTTGCTCTATCATCTACAGCTTCAACATGACCAGTTGCTAAATTATCAACAACGATAACTTCATAACCTTTACTTAATAATACTTTAACTGCATGAGACCCAATGTAGCCTGCACCACCGGTAACTAAAACTTGCATAATCATTTTCCTCCATTACTATATTTTTGTTGTTCTATTATTCGATTCGGCAATATAAATATTACAATCATATCCAATCTTCTCTAAATAGCCAGCTTTTACTTTTTTAGTTACTGCTTCTACCGCACTAGATTTAACAATAGCGATTGCGCATCCTGCGAATCCTGCACCAATCATTCTTGCACCTAAAACACCTTCACAAGATTGAGCTAATTTAACAATTGTATCCAATTCTAATCCAGTAACTTCATAATCTTCTTTTAATGACTTGTGAGATTCATTGATATATTTACCAACCAATTCTATATTGTTAATTTGTAATGCTTCGAATGTCTTTTTTACGCGTCCCATTTCACTAATTACGTGTCTTACACGACGATAAACTACTTCATCCGCAATAACCTTTTCTATTTCAGGTAAATCACTAACTTCAAGTTCGCATAAATGAGTTACTTCTTTATAATTACTTCTAATCAATTGTAATCCTTCAGCACATTCGGCACATCTTTCATTATATTTTGATGTAACTAAATCGCGACGTTTATTAGTATTCATTATTAAAATTACATTATCACCTAACTCTAATGGTGCATAATCATATTTTAAAGTTGCACAATCTAGCAAAATAGCATAATTTTTCTTACTCATACCAATTGCAAATTGGTCCATAATACCGCAATGTAAGCCAACGAAATTATTTTCAGCTCTTTGACTGTATTTGACTAAATCTAAATCGGATAATTCTAAATTATTTAACTCACGTACAATTTCCGCAAAAAGTAACTCTAAAGATGCACTTGATGATAAAGATGCTCCATTTGGTAAATTACCAAAAATGTATGCATTAAACCCTTTTGTAATTCGATGTCCATCTGTCTTCATTTCACTGATTACACCTTTTACATAATCAACCCAAATACCAGTTTTTAATAACTCATTACTTAAACTAAATGATATAACTCCGTTTTCCTTAAAGTTTTCTGAATATAGACTAATAGTATCATCATCCCTTAAAGATATCGCGGCATAAGTACCTAAGGAAATAGCACAAGGAAATACCAAACCGCCATTATAATCGATATGCTCGCCAATAATATTAATTCTTCCTGGTGAAAAATAATATGTAATATCTTTACTATCTGGAAAAACTAAACAATGATGGTATTTCAAATTTTCTTTTAACATTATAAACCCTCCTTAATATCTAAGATATTATTCATTCTAATAATAAAATAGTTGTTTTTTTATAAAAACAAAGGACTAATCAATACAAAATTCAAATGATAATTAGTCCTTTGTTCACGGCCTCAAGAATATATCACTATTAATGATTTTAATGATATCATCATCATGAAAATTAAGAGGTTTAATATAAATGCATATTAATTTATTATAAATCTACAGTTTGAAAATAATTAATTTTAAATTATCTTGTCAACAAAATAATTTAATTCTAGTTAGCTCCATCTTTTCTAGTAATACCGTTACTATGAATTTCATATGAATTACAATTATCTGTCCACAAAGAACGCCAGTCATCTTTGACAATTACTTTCGCATTTTCATATCCTGTATTATCTTCTTCTGGTGTATGGAATAAGAATTGACAGTACGCATATGAATCATCTTGTGGATTATCTAAATTATTAGGGAAAGCAATGAAAATATTATATGAAATAGTATAAGCATAAGTACTTCCAGAAGGATTTTCAATAACTTCAGCACAATTATATACACCACTACAATTATTCCAATTATTAATATAGAAAGACCCATCTGCAAAGAAACCAAAATATGTTCCATCCCAACCATAACCAATACAATGATTCCATAATTCCATTTCAACGTGTGTAGTATTCCAATCACTTGGATCAGTCGCAATAATAACATTATTTACATATTGTTCAATTTTTAAATACAAACCATCTGCTGAAGTATGTGAAATAATTTGATAACGTGTTGGGGAATCAGATTTAACATCAGTAACATAATTTTCCCAATTTGTTTCTAAATTATCATATTTATGACCCTTTGCTGGAATTTCTTTTTCAGTTGTTGCTCCACAAATACAACTAAATACTTGTGTTCCTGTTCCTTCACATGTTGGTTCTTTTGTTACTTCACCTGCGATTGTATAATCATGTGCTGCTTCATCTTTTCTTGCATCACAGTCAGAACAAGCATACCAGTGAGTTGTTTCATCTTTTGATAATTCTGTTGAGAATGAATGACCCTTTGCTGGAATTTCTTTTTCAGTTGTTGCTCCACAAATACAACTAAATACTTGTGTTCCTGTTCCTTCACATGTTGGTTCTTTTGTTACTTCACCTGCGATTGTATAATCATGTGCTGTAACATCTTTTTTATCTCCACATTCACATTCATACCAGTGGTTTGTATCATCTTTTAATAAATCAGCAGCATAATTATGAGTATGTCCACAAGAAGTTAAGCAAATCAACAATCCTAACAAAAACAAAAACCCTATTTTTCTTGATTTCATATTATCTTTTTCCTTTCTTATTTTTTATTTTATTTTTTCAAACTGTTAGATTTTAATAAATTAAAACTGTTTAAATTATTAAGTAATATATCATTACTTGTAATCTATAACTAATTTATCATCTTTATCGAAATATGCATTACTTATACATGCAGTACGAATTCCACTAGGCGCATCATAATACGTATGTATATGATATACACATTTTAACTTACCGTCTTTATCTACGAAGAAAGCATTATGTCCTGGTCCTGAAATAACATTTTCAATATAAGACATTAAGAACTTTTCTTCTTGCTTGACATATGGACCCATAATATTATCAGATATATAACATACAACGCTATACCATATCGAATTATAGCAATTTGTTGAACAAGTCATATAATATTTATTATTATGTTTTAAAATATATGGTCCTTCATTCCATTGCCAATCTGGTCCACTTAATTTTTCATAATCACTTGTTGGGCCAGAAACAAATACATAATCTCCAATAACTGATTTAAAATCATCAGCTAATCTAACACAATAAATTTGACTAGTATGAACACCATTAATGATATTTGTAGAACAATCTAAAGAAAAGAATAAATACTTTTCATCATTCTCGATATAAACATGTCCATCAATAGTAGATTTACCAGGAATGTTTACAAGTGGTTTTTCGTCTAAATCTTTAAAAGGGCCTAAAGGATTGTTTGAGACGGCAATTTGTACATGCATCAATTCATCACACTTACTTCTTCCAGAATAAACCATATAATATAATCCATTATATTTAAAAACTTCTGGCGCCCATATATCGCAATAAGCAAAACAATGTTCTGAACTCAAACAAACACCCTTATCTTCAAATGTCTTACAATCTAAAGATGTATATACATGAAACGGAAGACCACCTTCAAATGTTGCATACATATAATAGATATCATTTTCAAGTAAAATAACTGGATCCCCAATTCTATCAACATTTGTTTTTAATATTTTTTCATTCATATCTACTTTTCTCCATCTTTTCTAACAATACCATTTCTACGAATCTCATATGAATTACAATTATCAGTCCATAATGTACGCCATCCATCTTTAGTAATTGTACTTGCATTTTCATATCCAGTATTATCTTCTTCAGGAGTGTAGAACATAAATTGGCAGAAAGCATATGGACCATCATTTGGATTTTCAAGATTATTATCAAATTCTATAAATACATTATAAGTGATTGTGTATTTATAAGTGCTTCCCGATGAATTTTCAGTAATTTTTACGTCATTATATACACCATAACAATTTTTCCAATTGTTAATATAGTATGTTCCATCTGCAAAGAATGCAAAGTATGTACCATTCCATCCATATCCAATACCATGATTCCACATTTCCATTTCGACATGAGTTGAATTCCAATCACTTGGATCTGATTTAATAATAACGTTGTTTACATATTGTTCAATTTTAATATATAATCCTTCATCAGCAGCATGTGCTAACACTTGATATCTAGTACTTGCATTAGTCTCAACTTCTGTTTTATATTTTTCCCATTCTGTTTCAAGAATTGATCCACCGATAGTTAGATCAAGTGTTTCAGCAATTTTTGGAATTATAACATTTTTATATGCATATGATGTAGGATGTAGACCATCAGTAAATAATTTACCAATTGGTGATTGGTTTTCATCACAGAAAGCATATTCTAAGTCAACATAATTAATCCAAGAGTATTGTTCTGATATTTGTTTTAAATAAGTATTTGTTTGTGTGATTTCTGCAGTAATATGTGAACTAGTTACACAATGATTTAGCGATAATAACACTACTTCTAAATCTGATTTTTTAGCTTTTAAATTTAATAATAATTCTTTTATATTTTCAGCAATTTGTTCTGGATTTGCTGTATTATGGAATAAATCATTTACACCAATGTTATAAATTAATAATTCAGGATTATACACCAAAATTTCCTCTTCTAATTTATTCCAATGCATTGAATGAGACCCACTAATACCAGCATTATATATATTTTCCCCTAAGCCTATAGAAGTGAAATCTGCTTTATATTCTGTCCATAATTCTGTATAAGAATGACCAATAATTAAAGTATCAACATCAAAATCATTTTCTACATTTTCTACTTTTGTATCATAAAATTGAGCCCCTGGAACACTGCTAGCTAATCCAAACACAGTGCTATTATTTACTAACGAGCCACTGAAATACAAAGTATTAAAGAATGAACAATAATAATTACCATTAGAAACAGTAACGCTCATATCTACATTATTTTGGCGAATATAACTTGCTGAAATATAATTTCTTTCTAATTCAATAAACTCTGTACCATTAACTTTGAATAATACTAATTCGTGTCTATCACAATCAACTGCTAAATACAAATAATTTCCGTCCTTATAATCAAAAACAACACCAGCTAAATTATTTGAATTTATTAACGCTTTAGTAGTTAATGTGGCATCACCATTTAAAACCTGTTTATGTAATACTAAAGAATCAAATTCAGTGAATAATAATTTGTTGTTTAAGTTTTTAAAGCTACCTTTTTCAATATCATAATTGACTAAAGCAGTATTACTAACGTTAGATTTATCAACAGAATTAATTCCATTTGAACTAAATCCATAGGAATTACAATCATCTGTCCATAAAACTCTATCTTTATCTTTTGTAATCATACATGCATTTTCATAACCACTGTTATCTTCATTTGGAGTATGACTCATAAATTGTACATAGCCGTAAGGTTTATCATTACTATCAAGATTATTTGCAAAGCCAATATATATTTCATAATTAATAGTATACTTATAATCGCTATCTACATTTTCATCAACAGTGACTTTATTTATAATTGTATGAATGTTAGATTGGTTATTCACATAATAAGAGCCATCAGTAAAGAATGCAAAGTATGTTCCATCCCATCCATAACCAATTCCATGATGCCAAATTTCTAATTCAATATGTGTGCTATTTAACCAATTACCACCAGCACCACCTTCTAAGTGATTATCTACGTATTGAACCATATTAATATACAACCCGTCGTCTGCTGCATATCCTTGATAAATATATCTGCTAGGGTTTTCAGACTTTAAACTAGAAGAAGAAACATTACTCCAATCAAATTCAAAATTATCAATATCAACTTTATAATTATTATCGATAATAGTAAAGTATTCATTTCCGTTTTGAGGAAAATGTCTATCAATCCATAACCAATCTTGACCTTCCATCTTTCCACTTCCATCTTTACGGTCTAAAATATACGCTTTTTCGTTAGGGGTTTTAACTGCGAAAGCCACATTTAATTTCATTGGTTTTTCAGTCAACCCTAAAACTTCATATGGAATCATAACTTCATAAGTATATTCGTATTTATAATTGTAAAGAGATTCTTCTGTATATGCTTCTACTTTTGTTTTTACAAGAGTAGGATTAAATTGTGTAATATAGTCATTAAATCCATCTTTGCAAATATCTGTTTGAGTCCCACCAGCAATATCATATGAAAAACGATATACACCATTTTTAAAGATACTATCTGATATGTTGTTTCTTGTATCAACTAAAATTTCAATTCCATCATTTGAAAAAATGTTATCAGATGCATAGCTGTATACAACATCTTTAACTAAAGCAGTAATATAAAGTCCATCTTCACCAATAACAAATTTGAAATTTCCTCTTTCAACAGGGTTTTGATTTTTTTCATTAACTTGCATTAATTTATATTCATTAGCATCTTTATAAAAATCATCATAAAAATCTACAGTTAATTCCTTTTCTGAGGAATATCGAGGGATAATAAAACCATCTTCGCCTACAGGAACATAACCATTTAAATTACCATGACTCATACCTTTATGTGAAAACCAGGTTCTTCCAGTATCTTCACGGTTATCAATATTATTAAAAGCTACTAACAATCCTATTTTACTAGGTGCTTCTTCTAATTTCATTTCATAATAAGGTACAAATACTTCAATGCTATAGCCTGTTGCTCCATTTTGCTCATTGATCTCACCATTAACATTTGCACTTACTATAGTATCAACATGACCAGGAGACCATGGATAAGTTCCAACTGCTCCAATTCTTCTTCCATACCATGTTTGGACTTCTCCTAAAACGTTAATACGTAATTGTAGACATTCTGTACGAACATTATTTTTTGATTTTAAATGTTCTAATGAATTAGAATATTCTGGATTAGGGTCAATATAATATTCAACACTATCATTTTCATAAAACTGTCTTTCAGAAGAATAATAAACATTAGGATCATCAACATAAGTATATATATATAAACCTTTTTCACCTAAAAAAGCTTTAGTTGAGCAAGTAATACCACTCTTAGTTTCAGTAAACGAAAGAACATCTTGTCCAAGATATACTTCTTCAGAATCTGTTGCATCGATTTTCATACTAGAATCGCAAACAACAGATTCGTTTTTAGTTATTACAGGTTCTTTGTATTCAAAAAGTGGTTTATTTTCGCTATTGTTACAAGCACTTAATAATAAAATCATTAAAAAAGTAAAAATAGAAATTAAAAACATTTTACATTTCATTATTTTGCACCTCCAACAATAATAATTTCAGAAATTGCAACTCCAGCATCAAAAGTAAATGTAACAGAATTAGTAGTTAAATTTTCAAATTGAATAATACTTGCTGTAGTTGGAATTTTAATTTCATAGCCAAATTCATCCACATACTTATATGAAGAATTAAAGCTAACATCACCAACTTTATAGTTAGAAAAACTCAATTGATAGGAATTAGCACTTAATAAATAATCAGAACTATCATATACCAAAATAGCTTTTATATTTACATCACTATCAAATTGAAATTTTATAGTCGTTTTTTCATCAAATAATACTTCTCGAGTATCAGTTTTACTGTAAAGAGAATTGATAACACCATCAACCAACAAAGATGCATCATAATCACTAGCATCAACTGTAGCTAAACTAGAAATATTTTTATATAAGCTTGATCCACCTGGTAATAATTGAGGTGAAATAGATGGACCATTAACAATTAATTCACCATCTTTAATCGTAACTCTATCAAAATTAATTTTTCTAATGTCACCAGCTTCACCTACATCAATATGCGAATGATATGCCATGAATAACTCAGTTCCATCCGCAGAAGGGAAAATACTGCAATGTCCCGGACCAGATAAAAATGGCCAATCTTCAGTAGCTTGTAAAAGTGGATTATCATCAGGTTTTTGATACTCACCAAGAGGAGAATCACTCACTGCATATCCAATAGCATACAAACTTGAGGCATAGTAGTTAGCGCTGTATGTCATATAATATTTACCATTTTGTTTAAAAACAAACGGAGCCTCATTCCATCTATGAGTAGAGCTAGGACTTTCCCAACTTTGCGATACATATACTAAAGGACCAGTTATTGTATCTTTTTTTATAGATACCATATCACTACTTAATTCCATCCCATAGACACTTGATTCATTATCAACTTGATCTTGTGATAAATATAAATAAATTTTTCCATCATCATCAATAAATACAGCAGGGTCAATTGCTTTAAAATTTGACTTATATTCCTTAAGAACATAATTGAATGGAGAATTAGTGTGATCTATAATTGTTCCATCTTCCAATGTACCACAATATTCTTTAAATGGTCCCATAGGACTATCAGCTACTGCTAAGCCAATACCCATCACTTGATAATTAATATCAAATCCTGAATAATACATGTAGAATTTACCATCTTTTTCAATTACTTCTGGTGCCCACAAAGAAGTAATCGCCCAAGCATCACGATTAGGAACAAATACACGTCCTAACCATTCCCAATTCATCAAATCTTTTGATTTATACCCTTGAATAAAAGTACAGTCACTTCCATCAGAATTAGTAAAATATAAATAATATTCATCTCCTACGGTAATAACTGATGGGTCAGCCCCAATGATATCTCCATAGTTTTTATAAAAAATAGTAGAATCAAATTTTTCATCTATATAATTGTTATAAGAAACATCATTGTCATTTGCCCCAGATTGTCTACAACCTGTTAAGGCCAAAAAAATACATAAAACAAGTAAAAATTGTAACTTTCTCAAAAAAACCTCCTTATAAGTTAATCTTCTTTTCCGCTTGATAAAGCAATACCTTTCAAGAAATGTTCTTGGAAAACTAAATATAGTATTAAAATCGGAGTCATCACCGTAATACAAGCAGCCATTACCTTCGGTAAATTAGAGTCTGCATTTCCTGATGTTAATTTTAAAACTAATTGCAATGTATAGTATTGTTCATCGCCAATGTATAATAAAGGACCCAAATAATCATTATAACCTGCAATAAACCATAATAATATTTGTGCAATCAACGCAGGCATTGATAAAGGTAAAAATATTTTTGTAAATATACCAAAATTTCCTAAACCATCAACTCTAGCAGCTTCGATAAGTTCATCTGGTATACCTTTAAAATATTGTGTTAAATAAAATGTACAAGCAGCTGTACCTAATAAATTAGGTAACATAAGAGGTAAGAATGCAAGAGCAGGTTCATCAATATTATTAATCCATCCAAGCAAATCATAAATGAAGAATGCTGGTGTCATCGTAATAATACCTGGTAACATCATACTTCCCAGTAAAACTGCAAACATTAACTTTTTCTTTTTAAATTTTAATTTTGCAAAAGCAAAAGCACTTAAAGCGGAGAAAAATACACCTGTAAACATGATTGGACATACGATTATTAATGTATTAATTAATCCGGTCCATACAGATTTTTCTCCTATAAATTCAGAATAAGATTCTTTAAAAGCTGTTACAAATTCATTGAATCCTAATGGTCCTTCAAAGAATCGGAACGGCGGATTTACAGCCTGTGAATGTGATTGGAATGATAATGCAATCACAATACTGAAAGGAGCTAAAACTAGAAATACTGCAAGCCCTAAAATAATATACGCTAAAACTCTAGAAATCAATTCTTGTCTTTTCTTACTTTTAGCAAAACTCTTAGCCATACTAATTCTTCTCCTTTCTGTTATTAAAATAGAAATATATCACAACAAAAACCATAACTATTAAACCAACTATCCATCCCATTGCAGATGCATAACCCATTCCCCATCCAGGAACATTTGCATCATCACCCATCGCCACTTGGAATACACGGAATCCCATTGTCAATGTTGAATCATCAGGACCACCATCTGGTGTCATAATTTGAAAATTAGCAAAACTTTGTAGTGAACCAATAAATCCCATAATAATTAAATAGAAAGAAATTGGTTTCAATTGAGGCAATGTAATATGCCAAAATTGTTGTAATTTATTTGCTCCATCAATTTCAGCAGCTTCATAATATGTTCTATTAATAGAACCTAATGCGGCACTATATAAAATCATATTAAATCCTAAACCACTCCATACAGTCATAACAATTATTACAAGCATGGATGTACTCGATTCTCTAAGCCAATTGATCGGGGCTATATTCATAGATTTTAAAATATCATTTAAAATACCATAATTATAATCAAATACCCATTTCCACATTATTGCTATAGCAACCATTGAACAAACATAAGGAATAAACAAAATTGTCCTAAAGGCTTTTTTAAATCTTATTTTTGTGTTTAAACAAATAGATAAAATAAGCGCCAACACAATTTGTAAAAATACAGTAATGAAAGAATATATGAATGTATTACCTATACTTTTTAAAAATCTTGTGTCATTTGTTAAAATTTCAATATAATTATCGAGACCAAGAAATGTCAGTTCAACTCCACCCTCATAATTATATTCAACCAAACAGAAACTTAAAACTAATGATACCAATAAAGGAATTAGACCAAACAAGGCAAATGCTATTAATGGTGGCGCAGCAAATAATGTGCCTTGCAAGTTTTCCTTTCTTTTGTTTGTCATTACTTTTTTCATATTTTATTACTTATAATACTTATCAATGACATCTTGTGTTTTTTGATATGTATTATTTTTAGGTATGTCAAAAATTTTGTTGAAAACACAAGCTGTCAAAAATTTTGTTGATGGGCAACAGAATTCTTGACAGCCATTTTTTAATTGTCATAAAAAAAGTCCTTTGCTATAATAAAATCGCCAGATTTTTATAGCTGAAAGGACGGTAATATTATATCATTTATTACTATTTTTTTAAA
>DUUN01000496.1 GCA_012841535.1 Gallicola sp.
GTTACTGACATTCCAAGCGATTATATTTATCGAATGGAACTTAATTATAAATTTGAATCAGAAATAGAAGAATATTTACAAAAAGAAAATTTAACAGTTTCACAATATCTAAATAAATTTTCTTATCAGTATTTGATTAAAAATAATTGGATAAACTTTATTGATAAAAATAATAAAATAGAATTAATTAAAGATATTCTTAAATTTTTAAGAGTAAAAGGACCTGAAAAAGTTTATCAAATAGATGAAAAAATATATTTTAAAAGTAAAAATGATAAGCCAGAATTACTTTTATTGTGGTTAGAAAAATGTTATAGAGAAACATTGAATCAAAAGGTTGGAAAATATAATAAAGAAAATATAGAAAAGTTAGTAGATTTTATAAGAAATTTAGCCTCTAAAGATATTTTTGATGAAAAAATATTAATAGAAGAATTTAACAAAAATGGTATTGCTCTTGTTATACAAGAAGATATCCCTGGTTCTCGAATTAGAGGAGCTTTTAAGGTTCATAAAGAAGTACCATCAATATATATAACATATAAGCATAGTAGAATAGCTGACATATATTTTGCTTTATTGCATGAATTAGCACATTGTAAAAAAGATTTTAATCAGGCAAAAGCAACTAATCTTATTTCTTTTGACGATGATTCTGAAATTGAAGAAGCAGCAGATCGACAAGCTTATGAGTGGATGGTTGATAATAGATATTATGAAAAAATATTAAAAACAATTGATTATAAAATTGAGTTAGAAAATGTATATCCAAAAAGTTTTGTAGTGTACAAATTAGCAAAAGATAAAATGATCGAATATTCTTCATCAACTTATCAAAAATATAATTTTATAATTGAAAGAAAGTAACTGGTGATGAAGAAGATGAACGTATTAACAATTAATTTTAAACAAATCTATGAAACAAATGAAAAGGTTGATAAAGAATGGGTATTAATTATTTATGATATTTCCGCAAATCATTATGTTGGAATGCCAGTATATTCAAAAGAAAAAACTGGTTGTATTTATTGTAATTCAATAAAAAAATATGTAGATGTAAACAAAGTTGCAGATTATAATCGTTCAAAAATGAATAGATGCATATATAAAAAAGGGGAACCAGTTAAATTATCTTCAAGTGATTTTAATAAAGTATACAAGAAAGTAAAAATTCTTTACTTCAATTTTTAAATAAAAATATAAAAAATGATATAGATGGTATAAGCTATATAAAATGGTGTAGAGATAAATTTGTTATTAATCAAAAAGACGTAGAAACAGACAAGTTAATTCAAAAGGCAATTTATTGGGTTGATTTTGGCGTAGGTGTTGGAAGTGAATTGAGAAAGTTAAGACCAGCAATTTTATGGAGACCAACAAGCGATAAAAATTTATGGACAATGATTCCGTTGACTACAAAAAGAAGATCTGATAAATATTATTTTCATTACGATTTAGAATGTTTGGCAGAAGGTACTGCAAAGATAGAAAATATGATGAATTTAAGTTCAAAAAGAATACTAGCACCATATTTTGCAAGGGATAAATTAGCAATATTAACTGCAAATGATTATAATGAGATAAAAAAAGCAATATCTAAATACTATTTATTTAAATAATATGAGCAAATAATATTGCAGAAAGTTGACAAAAAATGTTGTAGAAACATCAATAGAAATATTGACAAAATGACAATAAAAGTATATAATTTAATTACATTTAATTAATGCATGTATGTTTATACATATGTGGAAGAAGTGTTTTCAAAAACTAGCGTAAGCTAGTTTTTGCTTTGTATAAGAATAAAAAAATGATATTTGAATATAATATTAGTACATTTAATTAGTGCACATTATGTGGTTTTTCACTTTTTAAGTGCGCCTCTGTAAAGAGGCTTTTTATATGAAAAAAGATAACTTTTATTCCAAGTTATCTATAATACTAACAACATTATCGAGGGCGGTGCTAAACATATGAGAATATGTATTTAGTGTTTCCTCGATTTTTGTATGTCCTAAAAATTTAGCAACTAATGTAACGTTAGCTCCGTTATTAATTAGTAGTGATGCACATGAATGTCTGAAGTCATGAAGTCTAATTGACTTTAAATTAGCAGATTCAGCAAGTTTTGTTCTTCTATCATATATTGTAGAGTCTGCTATAGGTCTTGCGTCAGATGCAACAAAGAAGTCGTCATTAA
>DUUN01000522.1 GCA_012841535.1 Gallicola sp.
AAATATTTTATTTGTATTTTTATCAAAAAAAAATTAGTGAAAAAAGAAAAAATTTCATTTTAAAATTTGTGATACATTATAAACTTAATCCTTTACAAATTTTGTTATTAATATCCCTTTCGATCATTTCTTTTTTGATGATTTATAATGCAAATAGTAATAGTATCGTAAGTATGTTGTTTAGAGGTGGAGAGTTCAAAGAATTAATTCAAATGTCAACAACTTCTGGATTAATTATTCACAGAGTTTTCCAACCGTTAGCTATGATGTGTCTTCTTTATTATATATCTTCTAAAACAAAAAACATTCTTGTATATTTTATTTTAATTCTTTTAGCATTGATAACTTGTTCCCCTTTAGGTATGGCCAGATTTTCAGCTGCCGCGATGTATATACCTTTATTTTTATTAATTATTCCTATACTGAGAAAGAAAAATGTTTTCTCTATAGTCTTTATATTAGGGTTATTGCTAGTATTCCCATTTCTAAACAATTTCAGAAATTTTACAGGGAATGAAATCAATTTTGGGTTTAATTTCGGGATGTTCTCAGAAGGTCATTTTGATAGTTATCAGAATTTTGCTTTGGTCGTTTCTGAGAATATTGTTACTTGGGGACGGCAATTAGTAGGTGTGATTTTATTTTGGATCCCGAGAAGTATTTGGGCAGATAAGCCAATTGGATCAGGTGGTTTTATAGCAGAAGATCAAGGGTTTACTTTTTCAAATGTATCTTGTAATTATTTTGCAGAGGGTTATATAAATTTTGGTTATGTAGGTATACTTATTTTTATCATTGCTTTATCGTATATAACAGCTAAATTAGATAAAATGTATTGGACAATAAGTGTGTATAGTAAAAACAATTATTTTAATGTTATTTATTACGTATTGATAGGAATGCTCTTTTTTGTATTACGTGGTGATTTAATGAGTTCTTTTGCATATACTATTGGATTTCTATTTTCAATCTGGTTGGTTTATAAAGTAGCAGGTGTTAAAATAAAAAGAATGTGAAGAAATTAAAAGGCAAATTCCTGTTTACCTATCGTTATCAGATGAACTTGTATTGTTTGTAAAACCGACGAATTATAATGGAGCGAAATATGGTATTACTTCGTTTGTTGTAGCAGAGTACTAGTAATTTTCACTGAATGAAGAAACTTCTCCAAATAAATTCCGTCGTAAACTCCGGCTCCACTGGGAGGATAGCCGAAGAAATTGGACAAACTGCTATTGCTGCCGGATGGGAGAGTTATATTGCATACGGAAGAAACGACAGACCCAGCCAATCAGAGTTAATCAAAATTGGCAATGACTGGGATATCAAATGGCATGGGTTACAAACACGATTATTCGATAGACATGGGTTGGCATCCAAAAAAGCAACGATTGAATTAGTAGAAAAAATAATAGAGATTAAACCGGACATCATTCATCTGCATAATTTGCATGGATATTATCTGAATATCAAAATACTGTTTCATTATCTGGCTACTGCCGGTATTCCGATCGTTTGGACTTTGCATGATTGTT
>DUUN01000480.1 GCA_012841535.1 Gallicola sp.
ATTTCATCTAATAATTTATTTAATTTGTCTTCATCATTAGAATTAATATCTACTGACTTTTTAAAATAGTCTGTTCTATCTTTTGAACTCAATTTAATATCATGACTTTTCATATATTTCACAATAATAATAGATTTATTCATCACATCATCATATATTGAGTTTATTTCATCATCACTCAATATGTTAGTGTCTATTTTTTCAATTCTATCTTTTACGCCTTTACAGAAGTTTTGAAAAATCAATTGATTATTTATAAATTCATTATTATCAACATTCATTAACCAGTCATATAATCTATCATCTTTTCTTGCTGTAGTAATATCAAATAAATGATCCCATTTACTTCTCGAAAATTTTATTACTAATTCCTTAGGCAATTTACTCAACAAATAGTCATATTCATACGGATCTCTTTGTTTAGGTTGAAATACTTTTCTTTTATCATTAGTATTTACACCTTCTCTTAAAATTTCCCAAAAGTATGATCTAGTAGATTCAACTATTTCATATTCTCTTAATTTTTCGGCTAGAATTAACCCTAATTCATATGAATACTCTGAATCATATTCATTTTTACATTTTTCCTTTAATTGATTTTCAATTACAATAAATTCATCATGCATTTTTTGCAATTCATCTTCTGTATATTTTTTTTCAGAATAAGTCACAATTCCTTTATATATACCATTTTCTCTAAAAGCTAATCTACTCATTTTATCCCCTCATTTCGAAATATTGTGATAAATAAGAATCAACAAAATTCTTAACCCTGCTAGTTATTTCATCGGCACTCAACGCTTTGATTGATTCATCATCACATCCTATAAATGAATAATCACCGTTTTGGAATTTAATTGTAATCAATGTCTTTAACATTTCTCCCAAATAATATTCTTTGTAGAATGGATCATTTTTATCCTTTGGAACAAATTTGTACATTATATATTCAGTATTGAATATCAAATCATACATAACACCATTATGTTCTAATTTAGATTTTACTTTTGTATCTTCCAAAGCATTTGTATGAATATCAAATAAATTTGCAGTATTATCAACTTGATCTTCTTCATATAATACTGTAATAAAAACTTCTTTAAGTTCTTCACCTTTTTGCATTTCTAAACCATCAATATGTGATAATTTAAATTTAATTTTCATGGGACCTTTTTTGTTTAGAAATTTTTCACCAAATACAACATCATTTATTGTAATAATCTGTTCAGAATTTTTTTCTAATATTATATCTGAGTTTCTATATATAACATCTACTGTATTATTTCTATCATTAACATCTTGAATAAATCCACTTATACCAACTGTAAAACTCTTGTTTAAATTATTAATTACTTTTAAATCAATTTTGTTAATTTTCTCATTATAATTAATTCTTCTGGTTTCAGGATTAGGTAAAATTATTTCATTTAATTTAAAAATAATGTCTTCATCGTTATCTTCTTCATCTTTTCCAACATATACCGGGAATGTACATGATGCTTTTGTATTAACATTTGTATTTGATCTAATAAATAATTTCACAAGATTTCTATGTTCAACAATAAAATCTTCATATGGAATAGTAATTAGTTGAGATTCATATTCATTAGAATTAATACAAATCGTTTCTGTAGAATATATCGTATCATTTTTATCTTCATCAGTAAAAATAATATCAATTGTATAATCAAAATCGTTTACTGTCTTTTTTACAAAATATTTTATTTCTAAACTTTGTCCATATTCTACTGTCCTTAGCCCGTCATTGGGATATTTTTTTTCACAACTTATATCTAATGGTTTAATTTTTCCATTATTTTTCATTGTTGTAAGTTCTAAATCTAAGTCACAGTCTTTAAGAAAATCAGTTAAATCATTTGCTAATTCTTTTAAATCACGATTTGGATCAACTCTTTGACTTTTCTTCTTTAACCCTTTCATAATTAAGAATTCTTCAAGATAACTCGTTACAGCTGTCTTCATTTTTTGATAATCTTTTTTGTTTTTGCTTTTTACACCATAGTGAGTTTGATTTTCATTTACTTTTAATTTTTCTTCCCAATCAAAATCCACCTCTAAAAAGCCAGAAATTCTATTCTTAATTTTAGGATCTAACCCTAATGAGTCCAATTCTAAAACATTGCCAATTTTCATGTCATTTCTATAATATGCAATATTTCCAAGATAATTAAGTGATTCTCCTGTAGTTGTATTAATCATTTCTAATTCATTATCTTCCTCAGTGTACATAAAACCAATATGTTTTATTCTGTACTCAGGTTCCAAACTAATGTTATCCCAAACCTTACAATAATTTTCATCATTATAATATTTATTATAAACTTCAGGTACAGATGCAGTATATAAAAGCGTGTCTCCATCATATAATTCAATTGTTGCTTTATACTTTAATATTATTCTCCACCAAGTTTCATTAATATCATTAACTAATTCACCATTTCTTAAGGCATCAACTAACGATTCGATAGGGTTTGCAATAATAATTCTTGTACCAGTTGTTTCTTTTTTATTTAAACCTGTTTTTTCGGCAATATATCTAATAGCAGCTTCCCCTTCAAAAGCCTTTACATTAGTGTCATCCAAATCAACAAAGTTTGCATAATATTTTCCTTCACATGTAAAAGAATCAAAAAATTGCAAATAATTTTTCGACACTGCTTGATACATTATTTTCCCTTGACCGTATAACCCAGCGCTTGTAGTATTTCCACCAGAATTATATAATGATGAAAATCTAGCTAATTTTTCTTCTGGGCCTAGCAAACCTCTAGACTGTAAATCTGAAATCTCTGTGTCAGTATAATTATTACCTATTAACCCCGTATTTCCACAATCTTCAACAATAAAGAATTTTCCTTTCTCGTTTTCTACATATCTAAAAATCATTTTCCAATTAGATAAATTAGATAACCTATGTCCCCAACCATTTTGAATTGCATCCTTTTGAAATCCATGTATCAACCCACAAGCAGGTTGTTCGGTATAATTATTTATTATCCCTTGAATAAATCCTTTAAAATTAGTAACTCGCTTTGTTCTTTCTTCATTCATAAAAATACCTCCTATAATTTAAAATCTTTATCTTTTCCTTTTGATTTAAATTTTGCCTCTGATATACCTATTTCTTCTTTTAATCTTTTAAATATTTTTCTAATATCCTCATCACTATAAGTATAATTTCTAGTATTTGATAAATTACCTATTAATTGAATATTCTTAATAGCATTATTTACCCTTTTTTCTGCTAACTCTTTAAATTTTAATTGCTTTGCATCCACGATAAAACACCTCTTCTTGCATTATATTATACATATTTTATTTATATTGTCAAATAATTTTGTGTATATTTTTGCTATATTTTCAATATATAGACTTTTTACTATAAAAAAAGAGTGAGAAAATATATCACTCATCATAATTAAATAATGCCGCTGCTGCTGTTTTTATTACATCAACATTTACTGCATTTCCAAATTGTTTATATGCTTGTTGGTCATTACTGTTTGGGATAAAACTATCAGGGAAACTTTGCAATCTTGCTGCTTCTCTAACTGTTAATCTTCTTTGATATCTTCCGATTATAGGAATTTGAACCAATGCAACCAAAGCAGGAAAACATGTAGGCTTCTTTACTCTCACCCCAGATGGTCTGATTTGGATTAATCCCTCCCATAAAGTATCAATAGCCTCTCCAGCTTGCCATTCAAATTTTCTTTGAGTAGGTGTAAAATCTTTTAAATTATTATATTGTTTTGACCATTGGTCAATAAATTCTTTATTATTCTTGTACAAGTTATTATTCTTTTTAATAAATTCTTTTTTCCAATCAGGCATATCTACTTCAGGTTTCTTTTTAAACCAATCAAACCACACCGGAAAACCTAATACTTTTTCGTTTATACCTTTATAAAAGTTATCCCACGCGGTTAACACATATTTTTCTCTTTCTGTTATATAATATTTATCATCTACTTTATCTGTTTCGATAATATCATATATACTATTTTCATCCTTCGTCTTTAAACTTTTCAGTTCTTTAAAAGATATTCTTAGATCATCATCACGATGTCCTGGATCATATATTCCAAGAATAACTACTCTCTCTCTTAATTGTGGAACACCAAGTTGATGCGGGCTCAAAATTAAAGGTTCTGGTGTCAATCTGTATCCTAACTCTTTTAAATGATTATATATTGTTTTCCAAGTATTGCCTTTATCATGTGAAACAAGGTTTCTAACGTTTTCTAATACTATATATTTAGTTTTATGATGTTCTAAAATTCTTTCTATTTCAAAAAATAAAGTTCCTTTTGTTTCATCATTAAATCCTTTTTGCTTTCCTGCCTTTGAAAACGTTTGGCAAGGAAATCCAGCACACAAAACATCATGTTCAGGAATATCTTCTACTCTTATATCTCTTACATTTATATCTGAATTAATATTATAATTTTCTTCGTATGATTCTATAGCATACTTATCAATATCTGAGGCAAATACACATGTCCCCCCAAGTTGTTCCATAGCTTGATGAAAACCACCAATACCTGAAAATAAATCTATAAATTTAAATTTTTTCATCTTACTACCTCGAATTTAATTATACTATATTTTTTGTTATAAAGCTAGCATTTTTTAAAAATTTAAGCGAAATTTTATAGATTATATTTTTAATTAGTTATATAATTAATATGGAGGTAAAATATGGCAAATATAAAAAGTGAGCAAATAAGAAGCGATTTAAGTCTTGAATTAAACTACGATCAACACTTATCAGTTTCAAATATGATTAAGGTGTTAGAAAATCTTTTAGGAAAAGAAAATTGTTTTATTGAAAGATTTAATAACAAAAAATTATTTTGTTATAAACACGATAATATTAAAGATGTTATGGTTTTAGCATCAATAACCTACATGGGTGGAAATGGTCAACATCCAATATTTAAGAAAAGAATGCAATTAAAAAATTGGTATAAAGATGTTGTTAATCATTATAACCAAGAACCAAATACAAATGTAAGATTTATAGGTGTATATCATTATCAAAACAATATTGTTTTCGTCGAAGCTGTAAAAGATTCTTATATGTCTAAAAAAATGAATTCTTCTGCCGCACATATTTATACCAATGACTTGTTCCAAGCAATGAAGGAAGGTATTTTTGTTAGAGAAGACAAAAATAAGAATAAAATAGTTGCAATTAAATATATTAAATTCAAAGATTATTTAAAAGGTGTTTTAAAATCATCAAATGAAGATTTACTAAGTATATTCCAGGAATTTAATTCAAAATTCGAATTTGGTAATTGGCTTAAAGCATCCTCTGTAATTCCTGAAATGCATAATGCAGGATGGAATAAATGGAAAGAAGCCGAGTGGCCAGGATGGTTTTTAGAATATAGATTCGATTCATTTTTAAAGAACAATAACTTAGAAGATAAAATATTATATGTAGGAAGTTCTCTAAAAAAGGAAGGAGATCTTGATTTCGATTTGTGGTTTGATAGCGATAAATTTTATGGTGATCTAAAAGCTAGTGATATAACAAAAAAAGAAGCACCAGGAAATGACCAAACTAATTTCTTAGAATGCATAAATAAGTATGATAAATTTTGGTATGTTATCTATGAACATAACACTATTAAAGATTCCGATGAAAACAACTATGAAGCAACTAGATTCAGAACAAATTATATAAAAAATAATAACGAATGGCCAGTTAATAAAGAATGGGATGAATTAAGTTATCACAAAAGGATGAAAAATTCAGTTCAATTTATTAAAATGTATATAATTGAATTAAACAGAATTAACTTTAGAATTGCTTTAAATGATTTTAATCAAGGAAGGCAACCAAGTGGAGATTTTAGAAAACCTAAATTTAAAATTAGAAAAAACAATATTGAAAACTTTATTATTTTCAAAGAAGAATTTATAGAAATATCAAATGAAGAGGATTAATAATCTTCAGACTGTTGACAAAGTCGTCTTCGGTCTTTTTATTTATAAAAAAGTATGGTAAAATGAAAACAGATGAGAGACTTCTATCATTAACAAATAAAAGTCATTAAATCTCATCTTTTTATATGCAA
>DUUN01000373.1 GCA_012841535.1 Gallicola sp.
ATACAAGAAAAACTTAATATTAATATAGAAGAATCTGAATATAATGATGAAGCTTATATTGGAGCTATAGCAAGTATATTGAATTATATATACAATTATCAAGAAGAACGATTACAACATCTAAATAATATTAATTTTTATGAAATAGACAAATTTTTAAATATTGATTCACATACGATTGTAAATTTAGAAATACAAAAAAACTTATTTACTGGAAATAAAAAAGGATCCTTATTTGATGTTTTAAATAAAACTAATACTTCTATGGGGTCTAGATTGCTTCATAATTTTTTAGAAATGCCACTAATGGAAAAAAACAAGATTTTAGAACGTCAATTAATAGTTGAAAAGATTTTTGAAAATAGAAAATTACAGGAGTTATTGACTAATTCATTAAAAGATATTTATGACTTAGATAGAATCGTTGGCAAATTATCCTATGGAAGAGCAAATGGTAGGGATTTAATTGCACTGAAATTATCAATTTCTAAAATTCCTAATATTATAAAGGATTTAGAAGAAACAAATGATATTGTTTTAAAAAAACTAGCAAAAGAAATTGATAGTTTAGAGGATATATGTAGCTTAATTGATAAGGCTATTATAGATGAACCACCGTTAACAATAACAGAAGGAAACCTTATAAAAATTGGATTTAATGAAGATTTAGATATTATTAGGAACAATAAAATTATTGGAAAACAAAAATTAATTGAATATGAAAAAAATGAAAAAGAAAAAAATAATATAAAGAATTTAAAAATAGTATTTAATAAAAAGTTAGGATATTTTATAGATGTAACTAAAGGAAATTTAAAAAATGTTCCGGATTATTATATAAGAAAACAAACTTTGACTAATTCTGAAAGATTTATAACTGAAGAACTAGAAAATATTCAAAATTTAATATTAAGTTCTGAAAATGAAATTTTTGATAAAGAATATGAGATTTTTAATAATATTAGAGATATTATTTTAGAAAATGTAGATAGATTAAAAAATACTTCTAATATATTGTCCTATTTAGATGTATATAATTCATTGGCTAAGGTAGCATATGCTAACGACTATGTTAAGCCAACAATTAATAATATTGGAATTATAGATATTGTTGGAGGAAGACATCCTGTAGTAGAGCAAAGTATTGGAAGAAGTAATTTTATTTCCAATAATGTTAACATAGGAAGTGGATTTAATAATATACAAATTATTACAGGACCAAATATGAGTGGAAAGTCCACTTATTTAAGACAGGTTGCTATATTGGTAATTATGGCTCAGATTGGTTCCTTTGTCCCTGCAGACTCGGCTAATATTTCCATAGTCGATAAAATTTTTACTAGAATAGGTGCTTCAGACAATTTATATAAAGGTGAAAGTACTTTTATGGTAGAAATGAATGAAGTGAGTAATATAATCACTAACTCTACAAAGGATAGTCTTTTAATACTAGATGAGGTAGGTAGAGGTACGAGTACTTTCGATGGCCTTAGTATAGCTTGGGCAATTGTAGAGTATATTAGTACCAAAATTAAGGCTAAGACACTATTTGCAACACATTATCATGAATTAACGGAACTTGAAAATAAATTAGACAATGTTATAAATTTACAAGTACAAATTGAAGAATATAAAAATGAAATTATATTTTTAAGAAAGATAATTAAAGGAAAGACAGATAAGAGCTACGGTATAGAAGTAGCGAGATTAGCAGGACTTCCTAAAAGCTTAACAGATAGAGCAAAGCTTATATTAAAAAATATAGAATCAAAAAATGAAGATACAGATTTTAATATAATGGAGAATTTTATTGAAGAATCACAAATGGATATGCAAGACATAAAAAGAGATGAATTTATAGACTCTTTGATAAAAATAGATATTAACTCATTATCTCCAATTGAAGCATTGACCATATTAAATGAATTTATAGAAAAAGCAAAGGATTTATAGGTATTGATATGATTCAGATTTTATCAAATGACACTATTCAAAAAATTGCTGCAGGAGAAGTTATTGAAAAACCTAGTTCCATAGTAAAGGAATTAGTTGAAAACTCTATAGATGCTGAAGCCACCAATATTGTAGTTGAAATAAAAAATGGTGGTTTAGATTTTATTGAAGTGTTAGATAATGGAAAGGGTATTGTAAAAGATGAAATTGAAATTGCATTTAAAAGACATGCAACTTCAAAATTAAATAGTTTTAATGATTTATATAATTTACAATCTTTAGGTTTTAGAGGCGAGGCATTAGCTAGTATTGTTTCAGTTAGCAAGGTTACAGTATCTACTAAAACAAGTGAAGATAAGTTAGGAAATAAAGTATACTTTGAAGATGGTAAAAAAATAGAAGAAAAACCTATTGCTAAAAATGTTGGAACAAGCATAATTGTTGAAGATTTATTTTATAATGTACCTGTTAGAAAGAGATTTCTAAAAAGTAAAACTACTGAAGCTAACAATATAACAAACTTAATGTATAAACTAGCTATAGGTAATTATGGAATAGGCATAACATATATAAAAGATGATAAATTAATTTTTGAAACAAAAGAAAAAGAAGATTTAAATTCTGTTTTAACAGAATTATTTGGTATGAGTATTGTTAACAATCTTTTAGAATTTAATTTAAAAGGTAGAGATTATAGCATTAATGGTTATATATCCAATAATAAGTATTATAGGGCAAACAGAGCATTACAATATATATATATAAATGGAAGATATATAGAAAGTAAAGAAATTCGAGAAGCTATAGAAAGTTCTTATAAAGCAGTAATTCCAAATGGTAGATTTCCAATTTTTCAGATTTTTATCAATATTAATCCAAAACATATAGATGTAAATATTCATCCAAACAAAGAAAAAGTTCAAATTACAATTTTAGATGATATTTTAAATGATATACAATTAAAATCTAAAGAAATATTAAATCAAGAATTTTCTTTGCCAGAAATAAAATCTAAGGATGAGAATAAAGAAAATATTCTTTTTAGACAAGGTAATGATATTAAAGATTTACTGGAAAAATTTGAAACTAATAAAATTGATAATAATGCTACTAATATAGTGAAAGTGTTGAAGATAATAGCATAAAGGAAATTAATATAAACAAGGATATAGAATTATATACTGACGAGTTTAATAATGAAAATAAATATAATGACTTTGTTTTAGAGTCTGATAATAAATATGAAATTGAAGTAGATAATGAAAAAGATTTAGTGGAAGAAGAAGCTAGTATAGAAGTTGAGGAAATTAATTTTATTATTGAAAATGACTTTAATGAATATGTGTATATAGGAACAATATTTAAAACCTATCTTTTGTATGAAGACCGACTTAAAGAAAGAATTTTCATAGTAGATCAGCATGCAGCTCATGAAAGAGTCTTATATGAGCAATTTATGAAAGAATTTGAAGAAGGAGACATTATAATACAAGATCTAATTGTGCCAATTACCATTGATTTAAGACAAGATGAATATGATTTGTATTTAAATAACAAAGAAGTCTTTGAGAAAATAGGTTACAATATTGATTTATTTGGAGAACGTACTATAATCATAAGATCTGTTCCAAATATATTAGGAAACACTAAAAATGAACGATTATTTTTGGACTTATTAGATTGTCTATATAAAACAAACATAAATGATGGATTAGATTCTATTTATAATAAAATTATAAAAAACTCTTGTAAAAATGCAGTTAAAGCAGGAGATTTTTTAAGTGAAATAGAAATTAAAGAATTACTAAATAAATTAATGGACTGTAAGGAGCCTTATACATGTCCACATGGAAGACCTACATTAATTGAAATGTCAAAATATGAATTAGAAAAAGAATTTATGAGAGTGAAGTAATGAGAAAAGTTGTTTTAATAGTTGGGCCAACAGCAAGTGGAAAAACAGATTTATCGTTGAAATTAGCTAGTAAGCTTAAAACTAAAATTATATCTGCTGATTCTATGCAAATATATAAGTATATGGATATAGGAACAGCTAAAGTTGATAAAAGTGATAGGGAAAGAATAACTCACTACATGATAGATATAATTGAACCTAGTGTAGAATTTACTGTAGCAAATTATCAAAAATTAGCTAAAGAATATATAGAAGATATCCTATCTAATAATAAAATACCAATTATAGTTGGAGGAACTGGACTATATATAAACTCTATAATATATGATTTGGATTTTTCAAATGCTAAACCGGACTTTGCAATTAGAGATTTATTATGGCAAGATTATGAAGATAAGGGAAAAGATTATATTTTAAATTTATTAAAATCAATTGATGAAAAATCCTATAATAATATAGATCATAATAATATTAAAAGAATTATACGAGCTATAGAAGTGTATAAAGTTACAGGTACTAAATTTTCTAATCAAAATAAAAATTTTAGAAAAGAAAATAAAGATTATGAATTTTTTATATATGGTTTAAATGATAATAGAGAAAAATTATATAATAGAATTAATAATCGAGTTGATGAAATGATAGATTTAGGTTTATTTGAAGAAGTTAAAACTTTAATTGATAAATATGATAAAAACCTACAAGCTTTTAAGGGAATAGGTTATAAAGAGATAATTGATTATTATAATGGAAAATATGATAAAGATACTGCGATTTATAAATTAAAACAGAATTCTAGAAAATATGCTAAACGACAATTAACTTGGTTTAGGCGAGATAATAGGATTAAATGGTTTAATTTAAGCGATTATAATTACAATCTTAATCAAATATCTGAAATAATATATAAGGAAGTAGTTAATGAATAATAAAAATTGTTATTTACTTAATCATAATATTAATAACAAGGTTTATGATTTTGTTATTGATATTGAGGAGAGTTTAAAAAATAGATTTATAGAATTAAATATTATAGAAGAGTACAATATTATAAAGATAATTAAAGCCATGCAGGATTCTCGTTTATCTGCTACAGATTTTGCCTGGTCAACAGGATATGGCTATGGTGATGTTGGAAGGGAAAAAGTTGAGGAAATATATTCTAAAGTATTTAAAACCGAAGATGCATTAGTAAGACCGAGTATTTCTTCAGGAACTCACGC
>DUUN01000183.1 GCA_012841535.1 Gallicola sp.
TGAGAAAGATCAATCAAATGCGCGATTGGAAAGTGGCCTTAAAAGAATATATTGATAATTATTATACTGGATATTTGGAAAAATGAAGAAAAAAAAAGTAGCGATTATTGGAACCAATGGGATACCTGCCCGATATGGCGGTTTTGAAACTTTGGCGGAAAATTTAGTAGCCCAATTGGGAGACAAATATGAATTTACTGTATATTGCAGTAATATATACAAAAAACACGAAAGGAGAAAGACATACAAAAATGCGAAATTGAAATATATACCATTAAAAGCAAATGGTTTTCAAAGCATTTTATATGATATTATAAATACGTTTCATGCATGGTATACAGCAGATGTGCTTTTAGTTTTAGGACCAGCCGTGGGTTTTATTCTCCCATTGAATAAATTATTTAAAAAAAAATTGATTATTAATCATGGCGGTTTAAATGAATGGGAAAGAGAAAAATTATCAACTGTCGAAAAAAAATATGCTTATTATAGTCATAAATTAGCAGCTAAATCAGCAAATGTAAATATTGCTGATAATTTTCTTTTAAAAGAAAGCTTGAAACAGAATTTTAATGTTGAAGCAGAAGTGATAGAATATGGGGGCGATCATATTACAAAAAGAAATATAACAGATTCTTTAATAGTAAAATATCCTTTCCTCAATAAAAAATATGATTTAAGTGTTTCAAGAGCTCAAAAAGATAATAACCTTCATCTGTTATTAAATGCTTATGCCAAATTACCTAAGCGCAATCTCGTATTAATCTCTAATTGGGAGATATCTGAGTATGGGAAGGAACTAAAAGCCAAATTTAAAAACAGATACCCCAATATTTATGTTGTTGATTCAATTTATGAAAAAAAAACTTTGGATGTTATTCGCAGTAATGCAGAATTGTATATCCATACTCATTCTCAATGCGGTACTTCCCCTTCTTTGGTAGAAGCAATGAATTATGAAATTCCGGTAATATGTTTCGATGTTGGGACGAACCGTGCAACAACAAAAAATCAATCTTTTTATTTTCACGATGAAGAAACACTCATTCAATTATTAACGTCATTAACTGAAAATGATTTGGAAAAGCTCAAACATTCGATGAAAACCATTGCTAAAGAAAACTTTACATGGGATATAATAGCTAATAAATATGATAAATTAATCGAAAAAATTTATGAAACAATTTGTTGATAAATTTAACGATCTAATTCTGTTCCAATTGTTTTGTTAATCCCGAAGATAATTATAATAATTTGATGATCTAAAAATATCTCTCAAAATTCTAAGTATCCATAACTTACATGGAAATAAAAATATTTAAGACCAACGAGTTATCCGACAAAATGTGGGATCAAATTGTGAAAGGATTTAATGCTTCGTTTGAAAATCACCCTACAACAAAAGAACGACTCATCGGTGATGCAACTTCAAATTCTTTCGGATATTCGTATCATGCCATATGCGTGGGAGTTAAAAAGCGAGGGACTCCCGAGCTGGAA
>DUUN01000650.1 GCA_012841535.1 Gallicola sp.
TAGTGGGGTTTTTCAGAACTAAAGTTCATACGAAGCACAGAGTTCAAATTTAACACAAAGTTTCATACGAAGAACGTCCGCCCCATTACGCCAAACCGCTGTTACCGCCTGGTGTTCTGTCTTCCAGTCTTGTAAACCATTGTCTTTATTCAGTTTCCGTGTTATTGTCATTTTACTTTCTTTCTTTTCTGTCGGCTTGTGTGTCAGCGTTTTTTATTTTTTTTAGTGTCGGCAAATTTTTTAAAACAATTTCTCTCGGTGCGTTGGCTTTGCAAGCTCTTTGACAAAGCTTTGGTTTGAGCGTTGGCTCGTGGGGCTTTGGCAATGTGCTTGCAAATGGGCTGGCTTTTTTATGAATTAGCCCAATTAATCAATTCTTCAAAATAATCTCTTGAATCATCAAAATTATTCTGTATCCATATACCATCATTTTCTACATAACCAACATTGTATCTCCATTGCCATTTATACTGTTGGTAAATATACTTTTCATTAAATAGCGAAGTGTATTCAGGATAATCATCTCCTTCGTAAATACCAAAATTCCATTTTGACCAACTCCATTTTTCAAGTATTCGCTTATGAAGTATGTAATAAATGAATAGTTGTTTTCTGGGATTTGCTTCTTCTTTTAATTCATGTGTGTTTGTATAGTTTTTAATAACCGATTTTTCATTATTTATTAAAAAATCATTTAGATTTAATTTATTGTTTTCTTTTCTATCCAACACAAATTTTAAAAATCCATTTTCTAAATACCAAATTCCTTGCAGAGTTACTCTATCACTCTCCTCAAAGTAAACTGGTGTATTTAATAAATGTCCCCACATTGCATCCTCATTTTTAATCAACTCACTATAAGCAAAATATACTTCTTTGAAATTATTTAAATCTATAGTACGAATTGTATTGTAATCAAAAGAACGTGAATACTTGAATGATAAATAATCATTTGTATGGGATGCCATTTGAATTAAGTGACCTATTTTCCCTTTACAATATTTAAAGTCTTCTGCTAACCAAAATGTTTCTTCAAGTTCTCTTCTTTTAACATCATCAGATGTGTTTTTATATAAAGACAATTTACAAATCTCTTCGCTTGATAAAATTCTTGGGTATTTTTCTTTAAAGGAAATCAAATCAACAACGTCGGTAAAACCATCATCAATAAACTGTTTTGTGAGTTGAATGCTTTCTACAATATATGTATCTGGATTCTTTGCGATATCACTATCATTTGTAATATTACTAAAGAAACGAGTAAATCTATTTAATAATCCTTCTGGTCTATTTGCTTTAAGAAACATCATTGAAGGTAATAGTTTTATTAAATGAATCTGGCTTAATTCTCCTTTAAGCCAATCTTGAGAAAAATTATTAGTAAAAAATTCTAATTTAAAATAATCACTATCATATAATGCTTTTAATTGCTCTAAAGCGTTAAAATAAGGTTCAATTTCATTTAATGAAACATAATCAAGAACATAATTTTCATTAATTAATCTTTTATATTCTTTTTCAGCAAGTTCGCGAGTCTTAAATGTTTGTGTTGAAAAGCACTCAATAATGTTAACCCAACGTAAAAATTGATTAAGACCATTATCAGCATTGCCGTCTTTTAATTTATTTTTCCAAAAAAAATCTTGCCATTTTTCCCATTTAGCACCCCATTCAATTTGATTCTCCTTAATAATATCATTTTCAAATAATTTTGCTCTTACAGTTTCGTTGTCTGCCAATTGCTGACCTCTTGAGTTCATCGTAATGTACAATTCTTCTCCTTGTGAAGTTTCTTCTGTCTTAAAATGCCAAAAGCGAATTTGTTTTTTAACAAAGTGATAGTATTTATTATTGTCACTCCCGAAATATTCATCTAATTTATTAATTGTACCTATTAATGCTTTAACTGTAACATCTGATGAGAAATCAGATAAAAACCATTTTTTCTCTTTAATATTTAAAAGGTCCTCAACGGAAGAACATCTACTTAATAATTCGATAATAAAACTGTGTGTTAAAGATCTTACTCTATAATCAAAAGCGACCTTTTCAATTCGGTTATCAAATCTCAAAAAAGACAAGAAATCATCATAATAGTTTTCCTTTAAAGCAAAATATATTAGTGATAAAAACAAAGTAGTGATTCGTTGTTGCCCATCAATTAAATAAACATCATCATTCCTGTCGTTATATATGTAATAATCTGGTCTGTAGGAGTATAGAAACCCAATATTCATGTCTTTTTTTGAAAGATAAGTGTCTATCAATTTTCTGATACTTTCTTTATCTTTTTCTTCTGCACGTTCCAACATTTTTTCCAAACTTTGTATTTGCAACAAATCTTCATTGCTACTAATGCTTTCTTTTGAAGCATCCTTAATATCATTGAAAAACTTATCTAATATATTGAAATCGTTATTACCCCAAACATATTCTCTTTGAATTTCAGGTATAATAAAGTTGTACTTATTCAGTAATTGTTGTATTGATAGTTCTTCTAAAAATTTTTGTGCAGCCATAAATTAAGAATTTAAAAATTCAGTTAACGTCTTTTCAATTGCTTTTGCATTTGCTTCTATATCTGTATTTGTCCAATGTTTAGAATCAAGGTTTTCACTTTTACCTAAATCAAAATATCTTACAAATACTTTCAGAGTATGCGGTCTCATATAAGTACCTCTATTTATATCATCAACTAATGCGGCTCGTTTTACAGAATAAGGATTATTACCAATGCTTCTGTTTTTTGAAGCATCTAACAAAACCAGATTGCCAATTGAGTTTGTTTTTATTTGACCAATATATTTTTGAATGAACTCATCAACTTTTTTCTGAAAATCCACATTATCTAATTGATTATCAAAATCATTTAGAAGTTTATTGTTTGCTTTTGCAAATTTATTTTCTATTAAAAACTCAATGTATGCCTTTTTATCCTTAATTTCTTTAGGGTTTTGAGGAAAAATGTGTTCTATATCATGCCCATATTTTTCAAATGCAAAAAAGGGTAAAAAAGACTGATTTTCTTTAGAACTCCAATAAATATCAAGCAATATTAGTATCTTAACAAGACTTTCTTTTTCATTCTCGTACCAATTTGTTGAATCGTTAAAAATTGAACTATCATCGGAGCCATTAAAAATTACCGTTTTAATTTTTCCTTTTAGATACTGCTTAAAATCGAATCTTGTTTCGTCAAAATCATTCCACGACTCCCATAATTCTTTAAACTTAATTTTACTTTGAAAAAATAGAAAACCAAGTAAATGATATATATCCCTGTCGTAAAACCAATCTTTTAATGTATTATGTAGTTTTAATAATTCTTTATAAAGCCCTAAAGTATCATTATTGTTTTCTTCAATAAATTCAAGAGTCAATTTACTCCTTCCTTTTTTCTCTGCAAAGAGGAGCAAAAGAAGATTTATCGGATACTTATCTTCTTTAAATATTTTATTACCATCATTTATTTCATCTGATTTTATTGAAATGAATTTTTTGAAATATGAGGAAACTTCTTTTCTTGACCACCAATTATTAATTTCATCTAATTCCCAACCAATACGAACTCTCCTTTCATTAACTCTTACAATGTTTTTCACATTTGAGTCTCTTTGTCCTTCTTCATATGCCACTCTTGTTATTAAAATTGCACGAACTAAATCAGCACCATCTAATGGGATTCTTTTAGAATTAAGATTCCCAAATATTTTTTCTTCTTTACTATCATCAGAAATGCTATTTGCAATTAGTCTAACGTGATTTTCTAATTTATCCAGAAATGCTTCTTTATTCACATTATTTGCCACAAACCATTCATTTATTGCGTGATATGCAGAAAATAAATAAAAAATGTCTTGATGGTCAAAATTACTGTTACTTTCAATATAATCATCCCAATTAGTTTCTAATAAACCATTTCCATCTAAAGCGATTATTTCATTTAGAAACCTATTCGTTTCTTCTCTGATAGATTTTTCAGGAAACCTTACTTTTTTTAATACCAAGTCTTTTTGCCCTAAATATGATAAAACAACTACTAAAGTTGTCAAGCGTTGCTGACCATCCACAACATTAAAAACATTTGCTTCTTTATGTGGTACTAAAGTAATATTTTGCAAACAATAGAATTTATCTCCATCCGGTTTAAAATTATTAATATCGTCCAATAACTTCGTTACAGTTGAAGGTTTCCATTTAAAGCCTCTTTGATAAACTGGAATATTATAATAATCCTTTTTGTGAATTTGAAGATAACCTGGATAATCCGGAGCATACCCACCCAGTTTCCGGCTAAATATCCAGAATTCAGAAAGTAAGTAATTGCATTAGAAATAAATCGTTAGGTTATTTATTCGCGCCATATGCTTGCAAAATGCAAAGA